>VGZN01000145.1 GCA_016872635.1 Planctomycetota bacterium
ATCGGAGTGAGCATTCATTGCCCATGCTGGCCAAGATGCTATCGAAACATCATGGCTTTGACTGCACGGTACTTTTTGCGGTGAACGATAAGGATGAAGTAGATCCAACGCAAAAAATTCGATGGGAGGACAAATCCATCACCCATCGAATTCCGGGATTAGAGCAACTCGACAAATGCGATTTGCTGCTCTTGTTTAGTCGGCTCATCACCTTAGAGCCCAGCCAATTCGACATCGTCTATCGTTACCTTGATTCAGGCAAGCCAATTATTGGTATTCGCACCGCGAACCATGGCTTCATCGGGTTTGATTACAAAAAAGGCTCTAAGAAGATTGATTTTGGAGAAGATGTGTTAGGGGGGGCGTTTCGAAACCACCATGGACGCTGGCAGCAGGATTCGACACGTGGCATCCTTGTGGAGGAAAACAAAAGCCACCCGGTGCTTGCCGGTGTTCACGATATATGGGGAACATCCGATGTGTACCGAACTTTTAAAGAAGATGGTTCCTTGCCCGCGGACTGCACTCCACTCGTGTTAGGGCAACCGCTTGTAGGCCGAAAACCGGACGACGCTGTAAACCAAGAATTGATTCCTCTGCCGGTAGCTTGGGTGAAGAACTGGACTGGGAATACGGGCGAGTCGTCGAGGGTGTTCCACGTCACCATGGGAAGTGCCCAGGACTTTAAAAGTGCCGGTTTGCGTCGATTGACTGCGAATGCGGTCTACTGGTGCCTCGGACTGGAAAGTCGGATCGATCCTAATTCCTGTGTCGATACTGTAGGTGCCTACAATCCTCCCGATAGCGGATTTGATTATAAAAAGCTTCGGGTAGTACCGAAACAGGTCGCTGAGTACCGATAAAGCCGCTCGATGGAGGATTCTCCCCAATGAATGAACTCAGACCATGTCGTTACGGCCAGATGCTCTTCAATCGCCATGACATGTACATCGGACGGTCATTGCAAGTTTACGGGGAGTTCTCGGAGGGAGAGTGCGAGGTTTTTCGGCAGGTTGTCCGAAACGGCAGCATGGTTCTCGAGGTGGGAGCAAATATCGGTGCTCACACGGTCCCGCTAGCGCAATGGGCAGGTCCGAATGGGCGTGTGATTGCGTTCGAACCGCAAAGGATCGTTTATCAGACCCTATGTGCGAACATTGCGTTAAACAACTTGCTCAATGTCTACTGCTTCCAGCAAGCGGTTGGTTCAGAGCCTGGGACGATCGTTGTACCGCATTTGAACTATCAAGCTGAAAACAACTTTGGCGGGTTGTCTTTGGGCGGTTTTACCGATGGCGAGCCTGTTCGCTTGATCACGATCGACTCCCTCCAATTGCAGTCCTGTGACTTTATCAAGCTCGATGTGGAGGGGATGGAGCGAGAGGCGATTCTTGGGGGACGAGCAACGCTTGAGAAATTCAAGCCGATGCTTTACGTCGAAAATGATCGGGAAGACCGCTCTACGGAATTGATTCGTACACTAGATGGGATTGGGTACGCCATGTATTGGCATTACCCTCCACTTTTCAATCCAAAGAATTACGCTGGCAAGACAGACAACATTTTTGGAAATATAGTTTCAAAGAACATGATTTGTGTTCATCAAAGCCGGCCTCACAAAATAGAGTCCGAACGTGTGTTGGTTCCCTAAGTTCGAACTGAAGGACAGCGGTACCATCGGCCGATTCCGACAAGCCTCTCTCTAGAGTAAGTAGTCAATGAAGATCGACAAGTCTGAAATCGAATTCCTCGAAGGGCGGCAGTCCCGTGTCCGAGAGTTTTACTTTACGCTGAAAGTCGTATGGGAATTCATCAAAGGATTTCGCACCCTTCACTTCGTGGGACCATGTATCACCATTTTTGGATCTGCAAGGCTTCGCGAAGGAGATCCTTACTATGAACAAACCCGCAAAATCTCTGGCAAGATCGCCAAGCTCGGCTTCACCATCATGACAGGTGGAGGACCTGGTATAATGGAAGCTGCGAACCGCGGGGCCCGCGAGGTCGGAGGACGAAGCGTCGGGGTAAATATCGAACTACCTTTCGAGCAACACCCGAATCCATATCTCGATCGCTCCATAGATATTCGATACTTTTTTGTGCGTAAAGTATTGATGCTCAAGTACTCGTATGGATTCGTGATTATGCCAGGCGGCTATGGCACGTTGGACGAATTCTTTGAGACGATGACCCTCATACAAACCAAGAAAATTGACAAGTTTCCGGTTGTAGTGATGAACCAAGCGTACCATACACGACTCATGGAATACATCGACACAATGATCGAGCGTGGGACGGTATCTCCAGACGATAAAAAACTATTCCTGTACACCGACTCGATCGACGAAGCGGTTGAGTATTTGCATCGCAATACCATTGATCCGTTTCAGCTCAAGAAAGAATCGAAGCAATGGCGTCCATTTCGATGGTTATTTGAAGGCTAAGGGTCGCGGGATTGTTGACCACTTGTACTATGCGTCGCTGATACCAATCTAGACAAATACATTGCGCAGAATTTTTGCCGTATGAAAATACTGTTCCTCCATGGCTGGATGTCGGTTCCTGGCGGGGTGAAACCTTCGTTTCTTCGAGATCGAGGGAACGAAGTCATCAACCCGAAGCTCGACGATGACGATTTTGAACTGGCACTTCATCAAGCACAACAGCAACTGGATTTGCATCATCCGGACATTGTCGTCGGGTCATCGCGAGGTGGTGCCTTGGCGATAAATCTAAGAGTGGGTGATACGCCTCGAGTGCTGCTCTGTCCAGCATGGAAAAAATGGGGACAAATAAAAATTGTTCCCGCCAATACGCTGGTCCTTCATTCCCAAGGCGATGAAATCATCCCTTTTGAAGACTCCGAGGAACTCATCCGGCGCAGCGGTTTGTCGATTGATAATTTGATCGAGGTTGGCCGCGATCATCGCATGGCGGATAACGATTCGCTGGCAACCATGTGGTGGGCTTGCCAACTACTTCAATCAGGGGTGGTTTTACCGCAGGGAGACGAGCCAGCGAGATCGGTCGCGGGAGCGTGCGAAGAAGCTAGTTACGTATGCGATTCGTGCGGAGAAGAGATCGTAGTTCCATTGGATGTAAGCGAGGGGGCACTGCAACGATATGTGGAGGACTGCCCCGTGTGCTGCAACCCCAATGTGATCCATGTCCGCATCGGCGATAACGGGGCAGTGACACTCTGGTCAGAACCTGAGCAAGATCACGAATAGCGATGTAGTCTGCGTTAAGAATCGCGGCTTGCAAATCGCTCATTCCCAAGTCCTAAGGGGTGGGAACTACTTCGATTTTTTGATCGCAAGCTCCAGTTGGTTGCTTCCCGTTTGGAACGTGTGGATCTGGTTGTTCCCCTCGGCATTCGAAGGGATAAGATCGGCGGGATCGATCAAACCAACGATGCCCTCTTGGGCGGCGGGGCCCTGTGCCATTTGCGCCATTTCTTCGGAACTGCGTGCGAATGTAACTTGTTTAACAGCGGTCACGAGAAGCACATTGCGGCCAGGGGTGACCCCCTTGGCATAGAATTTACCATTCTTGATATCGCATCCGACAACCGAACCCGAGCCATCTGCTGGGGTGAATGTCATCATTCCTTTTTCAACGTCTTGCCCCTCAAAGGTGACTGTTCCGTAGATGGTGGCTGTTGTGCTGCTGCAACCAACCGATGCAACAATTGCTACACAAATCGCTGCGGCGAAAAGTTTGGTGAAGGAATGGGATACAGTTGTCATGGTCACCGTGAGCGTTGGTGTGAATAAAAGTTCGATGGGCATACGACCAATGAAACGCTCTCGCTTTATTCTTCGTAGATTACTTTTTCAGCGTTGTTTCTAGTCGATAAAGCGCGCCAAATAAAAATATCCACGCTGTTTGGAACGAAGCGAGTTGAACCATCACCAAAGGCCGTGGTAACTCCACTGCCGTGCAAGCTTCTTGCTGCAGCGTGTGCAAGTTGTCCTGACCGAGTCCACCATGCAATACCGCCGAGGCTAAGACATGGCGATTTGTATCGTGAGTCGGATTGGTCCTGTGGACAAGGTCCCAGGATTCGGTCTGGAGCGGAGGAGTTGGGAGTCAGGGTTGCCGAGAACAAAGAGCCTCCCATGTTACCGTAGTAAATTTCACCCATGGCACCTCCCCACCATGTGGTGTTCGCCATCAGTCCTTCCGACATGAAGATCGTATTGGTGAGACCGTCCAAGACATCGCGTGACTTAGCGTAGGCAGGCTTTATGGGGGCGTTGTCGTCAAAGCTTTGACCGGCAACTACCATGAACATACCATCCCCCCATGGGCCATCCGTTGTATCCGTGGCCGTTCCGTACATATCCCCAGGTCCGACACAAGCGCGATAATTTCCACGAACGAAGCCGTATGCCTTCGTCGTCATTTCGTTTTCTGGCTGCTTTGAATCGCTGGGACAGAGGAACAAGGGAATACGAGCATGGCGAGCATCTCGCAATCGCTGGTCATCGCCAATCGGAGCGTTGGGACCTGGATACGATGCTACGTAACCACCCACGTTTAGATTGTAAAATCCTTGGAACACCGCCTGCTGCTCGATGTACGGCAGAATCAGAGCGGACCATGAATAACTGTCCCAAATGTCGTACTTACGAGCGTACGGATACTTGCGATTGCCGCTCTCAAAGTTAACGCACGCGAGGGCTAACTGCCGGACGTTGTTCGAGCATTGAGTCCTTCGAGCTGCTTCCCTTGCAGATTGGACGGCAGGGAGCAACAACCCTACTAAAACACCGATAATTGCTATGACAACAAGCAATTCAACGAGGGTGAATCCCGGTTTATGTCTGAGCATGATTTCAAAGCCAAATAGATCGACGAGGAGTGCGCTTGTGTGTGCTCAAGCCAATAAGGATCGCGATAAAGGACTTTTTGTCGGCACTAACGCTTCCTGTAAAGCGTAATGCTAGGCTCTGCGTCTCAATAAGGCAACGTTGACTGCCCGCCTATTGGTTGCTTTCACCAAAACTACCTGCGAAAGCAAATCCGCAAACACAGAGGTGAAGCGGGATCGATCACAGACCTGCTTGAATCATAGTCCAAGAATGGATTTCAATTCGACCAGCTTCACTCTAAGGGAGGATGGCGACCTTTATTCGGCCAAATATGACGATTAGAGGTGTATTGCCACCCTTTCGCGCTCGGAGGCGATGGCATTTACTTGTGGATTACTTCAACGCAGTCCGTTTTGCCGCTTACTCGGGAAGAGGCTGGTTTCTGGTTTCCGGCAGGAAAAGTAGAGCGATCAAACCTACCAGAAAAAAGAAGCTCATGTAGGTGCACGCGTTCCGAAATGCGTCCACTCGGTCGGCCGCAGTGGCATGGAGCGGCACCAGCGCCTTCTGGAGTTTACCGAGAGTCAGTGGTGCCGTAGCCGCGATGTACCGACCGACGTTGTAACAGAAACTGGTCCCGGTGCTCCGCAACCGAATCGGAAACAGTTCAGGTAAATACAAGGCAAACCCTGCAAAAAGAGCTAGCTGGAAGAAGCCCATAACGCTGCTCATCCAGATATCTTGCACCCCATTGAAGAATTGAAAGAAGCAGATGGTAGCTATCATGGCTGCGATATACCCCATCGCGAAAGCTGGTTTTCGTCCAATTTTTTGAGCCAAGAAAGTGAATGCGATCATCCCGAAAAACGCGCCAGTGTTCTGGCAAATACCGTTTACACCTCGCCAGTAGGTAGTAGCGGACGCAACTTCTTTTTCATCGAGCCCGTCTTGTTTCAAGGAATTTGAAATAACCTCCCCTACCAACTCGGGACTAAAAAATCCAATTCCCCAAACACCTACTACCCCAGCAACACACAGCACCATCCCTGCCAATGCGTTTTTTCGAAGGCGATCATCACCGAATAGGGACGAGTAGGAGCCAAATTTTACCCCGGTTGCTTTTCCTGCTTGTCTCGCCTGCACCCACTTTTCCGGTTCCTTGAGTTTGAGTTGGATTAACACGCACAGGATCGCAGGCAAAGCACCTATCAAAAACATGTACTTCCAAGCATAGGCGGGAGCGATCGTTCCATCCTGGCCGAGTTTTGCCAGCAGCATACTCATAAGTCCCGCTGTGATATTCCCAGCCGCCGACAATGCTTGCAGGAGTCCTAGTGCGGGCGTCCTCGCACGATCTGGGAGCGTATCAGCTACCAAGGCGACGGCCAAACCGAAAACACCACCAACTCCCAAGCCGGTGATAAAACGATAGACCATGAAGTCTGTCGTGCCGACCGAAAATGCGGACAAGCCCGTACAGAGAGAATACAGGAGTACCGTGAGGGTTAATGTTTTTGCTCGACCGATGCGATCCCCGATCGACCCGAAGATCATCCCTCCTGTCGCCCATCCGATCATAAAGATCGATGTTGCCATTCCACCGTAGTCTTTGACAATGTCGGTGGTTGAATCTTTCGGAAGCAACGACTTCAATGCATCGTTTCTCGCCAAGATAAAAATCTGCTGATCCATGCAGTCGAGAATCCACGACATCGCTGCCATGATAAACACGAACCAATGGTACGAAGTTAGTTCGCGATACCATGGTTTCGATGATGAAGTTGTCGAAGCAGGGGACAAATCAGTGACTCCTCTCGTCGAATTTGCGTTTTTGGAAACACGCGAGGCGGAATGGGAGGGATTGTTTTTATCGATCGTCATGTGATTGAAAGAAATTGTCCACCGCGAGCGCGAGCGCGGTACAGGAAAGGCAAAAGGGGCTATAGGGTCGGAACCCAGTATAGCCCCTTCAAATCGCCTTGTGTGATTGGATATCGCCGCGCATCTCTCCCGACGGCGAAATCTATATTCTCAAGGAATTATGCGGCTCGGACGGCTCGGCTGTTTTGGGCCCATTCAATCCACTGTTCGACACGTTGGCGGTCGGGAGCGTTTCCACCCCGCAGGAATCGTTGGCCTTGTTTGCTCGATGCAACCGACGTGATTGTGGCGTACAGGGAAGCTGCATTCATCGACGCTACCGACTCTGCGGTTGTGCATCCAGATGCAACGAGCAGTTGTGCGTCGGTCCCACGAAGGTTGGGAATCCTGCACACCAACATGGCTTGCTGTTGCCATTGAGCGACAACCTCTTTGCTGACACCTTTTTGAGCGAGCGCATCGGCAATTTCCGACTCGTCTGCAGCGACCAAGTCGCCCACGGTCTTGATATTGATGGCTTGTAATTTTTCCGCCATCTTGGGTCCGATGGTTGGCGCGTCCACGACAGGGCTGGCGAGCTCCAAATAAAACTTCCAATGGGATTCGACAGCCACCTTCTTGATCGGCGACTGCGAAACCGGCCTTCCAGCATCTTCTGCTGCTTCAGGACGGGCCCACCGTCGCTTCATCCGTCGCCGCAATCGCCGTTCATTGCGGGCCATCTCTTTTTCTTCGTCGACCATCGGAGCGACAACCGAGGACTTAGGACCTCGCACATGAGAGATCCAACTCTGAATCCTTGCAATCTCAGCTTCGGTAGCCGTGCGCATCAACCCACGCCCCGCCTCGGTGGCTAAAAAGCTCTTCACGCGCTCAGCCAGTTCGTGCGATCGAGTATGAGCTAATTGCGACGCGCGACCTATTCCGCAGCAAACCAATACACTCGCGTCGAACGCCTTCATTTGAGGTGTGTGGCACATCAGGTCCACTACACTCAATATTCGGTGAATCGTGCGGGTATCCGTTCCGAGAACTGCTGCAACTCGATCAGCAGGAGCATGGGCAAGATCAACAACGCGATGGATCCCAACCGATCGCAGCTTGCGTGCCGATTCGCTTCCGAGACTCGGAACATGGTCGACAGGACTGTCCGGAGAGAGGTAATACGTTTTCCCATGCACTGTGTAGACTAGCGGATGCGAGGTTACCGCAGTAGGGATTTGCCTTCGAAGCGTCGGTGACCACCAAGCTGCAGTCTGCTCTTCGGCGGCTATTCCGTCGAGAAGTCGGTTGACTTCATTCAATTCTGGATAGGCCGGCTGGGTAGCCACCGACTGGTAAGCATCCAGCGCGCGAGGGGATTCGACGGAGGTCCCGCCTTGAAGGCCGGCACCATAAGTGACGACAGGAGCGCGATCGAGGATTGGGTGGACTCCCAAATCGGTGTCCGTATCGATCACATAGTGAGGCTTCGCATAGCGAAGGTTCTCGTGAACTCTCGCGACAGAGCCTCCATGAGCGGCGATGCGTCGCGCCACGAATTCGTCACCAGTGGTCACCAGGATTTGGCGACCGTCACGCGATACGCGAGCTAGCACGTGCAACAATTGCTCGAGTGGCTCGTCGCGGAACCCGTCGATGGAATGCTCGAGAATCATAGGGATACGCCCGATGCGGGTTGACGCAGTCGTAGCGATAGCCAATCGGATCGCGAGATCGACCAATCGTCGTTGCCGCGTGCCAGGGGATGGGACCGTCTTATCAAGCCATGCATCCCGTTCTGCCATTTGGTTGGCAATGCCACCGACGCGAGCATCGGATGGCCCATAAATCGATTCGGCATTGGTGTAAGATGCCTCGATGGCCCACGGGGGAAGCTGGCGAACTGCGCCCGCGGTCAATTCGCGAAGGAATTTCTCCGCAGTTGGAATCAACGAACCTTCGGAAGTACGTCGGTAAGGAGACCGAGTCCTCAAGTGCGATTGGACCTCTGCGAGGCGGCGATGCGCGCCTTCGCGACGCTCCCATCGGCGAAGCATCTCTTCTGCATGGGTCAACTGCTGACGCAATTGGCTGTCATCCCACGCTGCCGCGGTCCAGGATGATGCAGGAGTGGTTCCCGCCGAAAGATGCTGACGAATCTGCCCCTCGATGGTCGCTTGCTCAGCCACCAATCGATCGATCCTCGATTGGATAGCGAGTCGCTCTGCACTGGCATCCGGTCGGTCTGTCGGGCGCGATTTAGGTGTCTGAAGCGATCCGAAACTTTGGGAGATACGATGGTCATCTCGACGATCGTGACGTCGGTTTAACTCAGCCCACTTCTCGGATTCCGCTACCGACTGTTCTTGCAGGGCAGCACGCTCTTTCACCAACTCCAGCTTGATCGCAGCGAGCCGAGCTTCAAGAGTCTCGACCGACGGCGATCGTGTAGCGACACGTTGATGATTCATGTGCGCGACGTGGGTCAACTCAGCATGGATTCGATCCCTCTCCAGCAACCACCATGATCGATCATGGTCAACGGCATCGGCATGACGCAATCGATCAAGCAACTCGCGTTCCTCGTCCTTCATCCGTTCGTAGCCTTCATCAAGCTCCGTGCGGGCCGCTGCGTGGACGCCCAAACGACTGGCTGCCCACCATAATTTCTCAGGAGAAACCGAGCCTAATGGACTGCAAAATACCATCGAAAGGATGTCGCTGCGCATATCATCCCAACGCCCATCTTCCTCGTCACCCTCCCAGAATAGATTCCCAACACCCCGGATCCGAGCTGCGTCGTCTTCGTAAATGGGTTGGTCCGATGGATGAAGCGGCGAATGCACATAACGAGAAGGAATGATCGGAGCTCCACCTGCGCACGAAATCATTCGCAAATGGCCCGAAGCGTCGACCCAAGTCAGCGAGCCATCGACCGCCTCAAAGTCAGCGTCTTCCAAATCAGTCAACGACTGGCCATGAAATAATACGTTGCGGACAAACCGGCTTAGCAACGCGCTCGCTGCGGGGATCGGCGAGTAAACAGCATTCAACCCGCCACCCAAGGGGCCAACTTGAAACTGAGATGCTGTGTTCTTCTTGTCGATGTCCAGTCGAACCAAATGCATAGCTAGGGCTCCTCCCTCTCCGAAATCCTTCCGAACGGTGAGTGATCCGTCGACTCACCCTGGGTCAATCGCCCACGATAGCACATCTGCGCAGAATGGGTAAAGACCAGAAAAGGTGGTGTTACTGGAGGTTCTGGGGCAAATGCCTAATTCACGCTACCTCGATAAATCAACCTCGTTTTCAATACGCTTCGCGCCGCTGCTTCGAAAGCATTAAATGATTTGCCGATCGAGTCGAATGCCGATTTGCACAGAAATCTGAAGGCACGTTTGCCACCGTTCGCATCGTCATCGCAACTCGCATCGTCATCGCAACTCGCAAATGCTAGCGTTGCCG
>VGZN01000146.1 GCA_016872635.1 Planctomycetota bacterium
GACTGGAAGCCACGATGCGAGCCAATTGCCGGTGGTGATGGTTGGCAAGGGAGGTGGAAAGATCCAAACGGGGCGAGTGCTTGATTATCGACAGCAACCGGAGCGACAGATGTGCCGATTGTACATGTCGATGATGAAAAAGATGGGCTTGGAGATGAACAGCTTTGGCGATGCCAAGGAAGCATTGCCGGATATCTAGCGAGTGATCGTCGGTTCGCGAACGTTGAGGGTGTCGGATTGAGGCACATCAGCGTCTCGTTGCCGCTTGCTCACCCGCGTGGCTCGGATTGGGGAGGGTTATTTCCTGGGTTTCTCGCCGATGACTAACAATTCACCCTCGTTGAGATCCCCGTCGACAAGCTCCGTATAGCGGTTGTCGGAGATGCCGATACGCACCGTGCGGGCCCGGAGGAATTTACCCTCTTCGATCCAAACGTGTCGGTTGGTGATCGCTTTGGCGTTCCCCGCTTTCTCGTCGGCCGAAACCATTTTGGGTGTGTCCGCAAACTGCTTCTGGTCCTCGAAGCCATCGAGTATTTTCCGGTCATCCGGATGAACCTTTTCCCGAGGCGGATAAAATCGCAGCGCAGGGTTTGGGATCTTTGTGATCTTTTCCCGCTTTTTGATTTGGAAGGAGAGGTTCGCCGTCATTCCTGGAAGAAGTTTTAAGTCGGTATTGGGTGTTTCGACGATGACGGGGTAGGTGATCACGTTTTGTTCTTCCTTGCTGCTCAATCGGACCTGTACGATTTTGCCTTGGTCGAAAAGTTCATCGGGGTAAGCGTCGACGGTGAATCGAACCAGTTGCTGTTCTTCTTGTGCTTTTCGAATCCACCCGATATCCGCTTCGTCGACGGAAGCGTAGATGTACATGCGTTGATCCATTTCTGGAGCGACCACAAACATCTCAGGAGTTTGGAATTGAGCGGCAAGAGTTTGGCCGACATCGATCTTCTTATCGATCACGATTCCATCGCATGGAGCGATAACTTCGGTGTATCCGAGATTTGCTTTGGAGTTATCTAATAATGCTTGAGATTGTTCAACGTTGGTTTCGGAGACTTGCAATTCTGCTTCTCGCATCATCCGTGCAAATTTGAACTGGTCCATTTCTGCTTGGGAGATGAAACCGTCTTGCGAATCGCTCAGTTCCGTCGCACGGCGTTCGTCGTTGCGAGCTTGCTGAAGCATTGCCTGGGAGCGAGCCACCTCGGCTTGGCGAGTTCGGAGATTCGCAAGGTCTCGCTCCATAGAGGCTTTGTAAAGTCGCTGGTCGATCTTAGCCATCGACTGCCCTTTGGTGACTTTTGTGTTGTAATCGACAAACAACTCCGCAATGGGTCCACTTACACTTGCGCCGACGCTTACCCGTTTCACCGGTTCGACCTTGCCCGTGGAATTTACGGATTGGGTGATATCACCGATTTCGACACGTTGTGTTCTCCATTCAGTTTTGCTGCGAGCTTCAAGGTAGTTCATCAAAGGACTGTAAACGGCTGCGCCTATGCCACAGAAAATCGCTAAGACAGTTAACACTTTAAGGAGAGACTTCATCGGATCGTTTCAACGTCGAGAAATAAAGGACGACTATTCCGATCGCGATAGAGCCAACGCTTGCCAATATCCATGCGGTCGGAAAGTGTTTTGAGTTGGACCCTAGCCATTCCGCTAGTTCCGATTGGTTGAAGCGGGTCAACCAGAACAGAAGTCCATTGTGGATCGCGTGGAGCAGAATTCCAGGCCAAAGTGATCCGGTCCGGATAGCTAAAAAACCGAGAGCCATACCAAGAATCGCTGTTGGGGCGAATCGTTCAATCGACAAAACATAACCATTTACCACGTGAAATACGCCAAAAAGCAGGGCCGAGTAGATGACAGCGCGGATGGGATGGAGTCGGCTTCGGAACGCAGAAAGGACGAAACCACGAAAAAAGAACTCCTCGCAAATTGAAGGAATCAGAGCCGACGTCACGAAAATCAGCCAAAACGGGACCTCGCGAAAGCGACTTTTGGCATCCTCCAATGCCGCAGTTTTCTGAAGGTCGATGGTCCCGAATCCCACATCGCTCAGGAGTTTCAAGGTTTCGTAGGCGACGATCCAAAGCCCTGCTGCCATCAAGCAACTCGCTGCGAGTACGCCAATTAATCGCACGGGCCTGGGGAGCCCATTTGGAGATTCAGCTCCATCTAATCGCAACAAAAAAGTCTGCTTCAATTCCATTCGGCGGTAGATGGCGAAAAAGAAAGGTGCGAGTAAAAACAAACCAAATAGCAGGAGTGCATTGACGAGCAATTTTTGTTCGATGGAGAGCACCCATTGCCCAGCGAGATTGGTTGTTACGAAAAAAACAGGGAACAGTAGCGCCAAGTAAATCGCAAGTTCACCGATGTCGGGTGTTGGAAATCGTCGCTTTGGACGTCGCATCAAATCGGACCACGATTCCTGAGAGCCGGAGGTAGCTGATTCGCCGCCGAAGAGCCGTGAGGCAACGACGAGTGCTGCTGCCGCATAGAGCAAAGTTGAAAGTACCGCAGCGAATGCCGGGAGTGCTGTCGAAGCACCTGTCATAATGTCGCGCGACAGAAGCAAAATATTTACGAGAGGCACAATTCCGAGCAACGTCGAAAACTCAACATTGGGCATCAGAGTGACGAGCGCTGGCGCGAGCGAGACGAGCATGACGGGAATCAAATAGGCTTGAGCCTCTTTAAAGCTCCGTGCAAAAGAGCACATGGCAAGGAGGATAGCGCTAAAGAAAGCAGCGAATATGACAAGTAAGGGAAAGATTTGAATCAAGGTCCAAAAGGAAAAACCTCGTTCCCCGAGAAGCGCTCGACCCAACCCGCCCAAAGAAAGGGTGATCCAGCTGGCAAAAAGATTCGCTAGGGCGGTGAGAACAGCGACAGTTACGACTGCTACATATTTGCTTAGCAGTAAGATAAATCGTGGAGCAGGCGTGGCGATCATGGCTTCCATGGTGCCTCGCTCTCGCTCACCAGCAGTCAAATCAATGGCAGGATAAACCGCGCCGGTGATCGTCATGAGAATCAATACCAATGGTAGTACGCCCGCGAGGGAAGCCATCGGGTCAGCGCGTTGGCCAACCGCATTCGACACCAAGGTAACCGAAGCAGGTAAACGGTTCCCGCGAAGAATTGCTGATTGGTAGTCGTTGATTAGCTGCATCGCTTTGCGAAACTCCGCCATCGCCATTTCGCTCCGGGGGTCTCCATCACGAAACTCCATTTCAAATCCGAAAACCGGAAGGGAAACGCCGTTAGGCAATGGGAACCGTTCGAACGATGCAGAGCGGATTGCTAGGTCCAATTGACCATCCGCAAGCGAGTTTGATACCGTAGTCCGCTCAGGAACGACGATACTGAATGCAGCTTGCTGGTTCGTACGGATCGCGCCAACTGTCGGTGAGTTAATGCCATTGCCATTCTCAAGGCTAGATTTTTGCTCGGATTTCTCCCCTGGGGAGTTTCCTTCGACAGAGTTTACTCCTGGAGAGTTACCATCGTTGTCGACTTCGCTTGATGGACCGGAATTTGGATTCGTGTTCGCATCTTTCGGCGCGGGGCGTAGGATCTCAATCGATGGTCGAACTCCTTCCGAGGCTGCCCTCTGCGTTTCTCGAAGTGCGAGCGAGATTACCCGGGCGGTACTTTCGTCGGGCACACCAATGACGTACTCAAGTTGTGCCGATGGAGCATTGCCGGCTCCGAGGAGCAGTCGTTGCATCGCCATGCTGAGCAATGGGTATACCAAAATGGGCATCATGATGAGCGTCATGATAGTGCGTCGATCGCGAAGGCTTTCTCGAAGTTCCTTCAAACACAATCGGAGCAGTCGGCCGTTCGAAAGGTATTCCTGCATGTTTATGCTCCCGCCGGCGATGGAGAAGCAGGCTGCCGATCTTCTCGAATCAAATCGATGAACATATCGACCAAGTGGTATTTGCCGGTGAGTGAGCGAAGGTCATCGAGTGTGCCTTCGTAGCGTACTGTGCCGTGGTGCAGTAACCCAAACCGATCGCAGACCCGTTCCGCCTCATCGAGTCGGTGGGTCGAGAGCAATACGGACTTACCTCTCTTCTTAAGAAGTTCGATAAACTCGAATACGGTTTGACTGCCGACGACATCGAGTCCCCGGGTTGGTTCATCGAGCAGCATAACGGGCGGGTCGTGCATCAGGCCTCGGGCAAGAGTTACCCTTTGTTTTTGTCCTGTGCTGAGGGTGCTACACCGTTGATCGAGAAAGCTCTTGATGTTGAGTAGTTCTGCCAGTTCTTCCAGTCGGATCTGTGCTACGGGAACTTCGACTGCGTACAAATCGGCAAAGTACATCAGCATCTCGCGCACGGTTAGCCATGGGTAAACACCATCATTGGTTGATATCAGGCCCAGTTGCGATCGGATTGCCATCGGGTCGGTGTCGGTCCGTACCCCACCAATCTCGACGTGGCCTTCGTCAGGCTCAAGTAGCCCCATGACCATCCGCAGTGTTGTCGTCTTCCCAGCTCCGTTTGGGCCCAGGAGTCCGTAGACTTCGCCATTTCCTACGGTGAACGAGATGCGATCCACGGCCACGAGAGTTTGCCCTCGTACCATAAACTGCTTTCTCAGGCCCTTGGCTACGATCATGGAGGAAAACGCTTTCTGGGGACGATTCTTGTGGCTGTGTATTCTTAGGGGGTGGCAAGGGGTACCCGCAGGCTGACCATGCGTTAGCTCCCTTTGATGAACGGCGTTTTAGCTTGATGATTTCTTCGCCAAATCGTTCAAAAGTTTCGCAGCTATGCCGCTATCGATGGCTTTAGCAGCGATCGCTACCCCGTCCACCAGCGAATGAGTTTTTCCGCTGACCCACAACCCCGCGGACGCATTTGCGAGAACGATATCGCGAGCGGGGCCTTTTTCTCCTGCTAGTACCTTACGAATCACACCTCCACTTTGTTCGGGGCCTTCGACCACGAGATCTTCATTTTTGATCTTGGGCAAACCAAAGGTGCTCGGGCTCCATAGGAACTGCGTCGTCATTCCATACTGGACGTGGAGCACACTTGTTTCCGCGGCAAGGCTCACTTCATCCATGCCATCCAATCCTCGCACCACGATGGCGGCTTCGATGGGGAGTTGTACGAGGGTGGCAGCAAGTTTTGTTTGAAGGGACTCGTTTCCAGTCCCGATCATTTGGTAAGCCGCACCGGCCGGGTTGCAAAGAGGGCCGAGGTAATTGAAGAGGGTCGGTACACCGAGTTGTCGCCTGACCTGACCAACATGCTTCATCGCTGGATGTAGCATCGGGGCAAAGCAAAAGCATAAGCCGAGTTCGTCAATGCATGCTTCGACCTTGCTGCGATCGGCATCAATAGAAACGCCTAAAACGGCTAATACGTCCGCAGACCCGGTAGCACTAGTGATCTTTCTGTTCCCATGCTTGGCCGTCGGAGCTCCGGCGGCCGCGGTCACGATCGCGGTCGCCGTCGAAATGTTAAACGTCTTTGCTCCATCGCCTCCTGTGCCACAGGTGTCGAGCAGGCCCGTTCGTTTCGAGCGAATCGGGGTCATCATCATTCGCATTCCTCGGGCCGCCCCCACCATTTCGGAAACCGATTCACCCTTAGCACGTAGTGCCAAAAGCAATTGTCCGATCTCTTCATCGCTCGCGCGTCCCGCCAGCATCCAAACGATGGCTTGCTGCATCTGGTCCGCGGACAGGTCGTTTCCTGATTCAGCAAGCTTTACAAATTCCTCGAGCATTTTGGCCTCAGGTGAAATCCTCGCAATAAGTGCCCTCGGGAGAAGGTCTTCAGCGACCTCGATCCTAGGCATCCCAATTCTCGATTCTCGCACGGAGCAAGGGGATTCCCCTCACCACGAGCTCCATCTCCATTACAAGATACCAACGATACAAGATACCAAGGAATTGACGTGGCTTATTCTGGCTGGCCAATAATCTCGGCGTTCCACCTAAAGCATCCTCTCTTTCGAGCGTTTTTTGGAGCAACTCACTGAATGTAGGAGTTATAGAAGCATCTCTATAGCATGAACATGGCGTTGCACGTTAAACTGGGGGTCCGATATCGAAGCGGACGTTCTTTTCGACCCATCCGCTGAATCCGCTCCCCGCACTAATGTTACGTTTGAACTCGAGTCCCTATGGCACGAAAAGTCATCATTGATTGCGATCCTGGAATTGACGATGCGGTCGCTTTGATCATGGCCTTGTTTGATCCGCGTCTGGAGGTGGTCGCGATCACAACGTGTTCTGGAACCGTAGAAGCAGACCAGTGCACTCAAAATGTGCTTGGACTTCTTGAGAAACTAGACCCCCCGCGTTATCCGAGAGTCGGCGTTGGTGCTGACCCAGAGGATGCGCCTGTGAGCGACGGTTGCGATCTCCACGGATCCGATGGTTTGGGAAACTTGGGTTTGCAACCGGTGCAGCGGCAGCATGTCATGAGCAGTGATAAATTGATTATCGACCGTCTCAAAGCGGACCCGGGTGATGTGTCGATTTTGTGCTTCGGTCCACTCACGGGAATTGCAAGGGCATTTCAGCGCGATCCTAGCGTCGTCAATCTGGTCGATCAGCTCATCATCATGGGTGGCTCCATTACCGGCGTCGGTGATGTTTCCGCTGCTGCCGAATTTAACATGCATTTCGACCCAGCGAGTGCAGCGACGATTCTGCGCTCGCCCACGACGAAGACGTTGATACCGCTCGAGGTGACCAACCAAATCACCTTCGATTTCAATATGCTCTCCCAAATTCCGTCGAAGCACACTCGCGCCGGATCGATCCTGCATTCGATGCTTCCGCATCTCTTCCGAACCTATCGTCAACATCGGGCTCAAGAAGCGATCGCCCTTCAAGCTGCGATCGGGATCGTTTATTTGACCGAGCCCGAGCTATTTCAGTGCGAACCGTACGCCCTCGAGGTAGAAGAAGTTGGCGTGCTGACAAGAGGTGCTACGATTGTCGATCGCAGGCCGTTCGCTTCGGTCACACGGGAATTGGAAATTGCCTACCAATCGGAAATCGAGGCAGCTCGTGATGCTGTCTACAACGCCCTTCGTTTTGCAGGACAATGCACCGAGTGATGCTTGCTGATAAAGAGCCGGCTATCAAACACTCAATGGATCGAACTATGGAGTAACCAGTGACACGTTCGCGAATCGGTCCACTGGCTCTCGAGGAGCCCATGGGAGGGCCTCAATCCCGCGTCTTTCGCGCATTGCACGTGCAGCAACGCGTTCAAGTTGTGGTCCGTGTTTTTCCCATCACCATGGGATTAACCCCGGAAGTGAAACGCGAGTTCTCAGATCATATCGAACGATTGAAATCCATTCGACACCAAAGCATTATTCGATGCTTTGGCGGTGGATTCGACGCAAAGGATGCGTACCTCGTCTTCGAACTTTTTGATGGCGACTCGCTCGAAAATGCGCTCACGCGCCGAGAACGATTACCTTGGGAAAGCGTTCTCGAAATTGGATTGCAAATCTGCAATGCACTCCAATTCGCTCATGATTCTGGTATTTATCATGGCCGTATTCGGCCCGACAAGATCTTGCTATCGGACGACTTGAGCACCGCTAAGTTGAGTGACTTGAGGATGGATCTTCCTCCCTATGTTCCGATTCCTCCGGCGCAACTCGCGTACGCCCCTCCTGAGTCGTTTTCCGAGCAGCCGAAGATGAACGCCTCTTGGGATATTTATTCGTTAGGGGCGACGATGTATCACGCACTCACCGGAATACCTCCTTTTGCTGGAGAGAATGCATCCAACGTGCGGCATGCCGTGCTCAATACACCGCTGCCCAGCGTTGCATCGCTCGTTTTTGATTGCCCGGTCTGGCTGAGTACGATCGTTGAGCAGATGCTTCACCGAGATCCATTGAAGCGGCCTTATTCGGCCGCCGCGACGGTGCTAGCGCTCCGCGAAGCCCAGCGCAGGGCCTCCGAGGGAATCGGAGTGGTTGAGCATGCCGTCTCTGGATTTAGTCCATTACAACTGAAAACCGACCGGGCGGAAGCAGAACGAGTTCTCGGGATCAAAAAGAAAAAGCAGCGGCGGCGTTTAACCTCGGATGAAGATGAAGGCTCCTACCAAGCCTTTTGGGAGAAGCCGCTGGTCCTTCTTTCGGCACTCGCCCTATTGATCGGGTTGATCGCATTTTTGGTTTGGCCGCTCAATGAATCGCAAATGAAAAAGCGAGCGGAATCGCTGCTTGCGACCGAAGACGCCGTGCGGTGGAACGATGCGAGAGACAAGTACCTCCTTCCGATGCTTGAAAAATTTCCAGAAGGGAATTATTCGGAATGGGCACAAGAGCAACTAGACATGGTCGAGATGCGAAACGCCGAAGAGCGCATGCGCAGAAATCTTCGCGTCGGACGGGAGCCGAGTTCCGAAGGAGAACGCAAGTTCAGTGAGGCCGTCCGTTTTGAACGCTTCGGTGATCGAGTCACAGCGCTCGATAAATACAAAGGAATCATTAAGCTGCTTAAAGATGAGGAGAAAGACCGACCTTTTGTCAATCTCGCGAAACGCCAAATCGCAGTTTTGGAATCCAATCCACCGAGCGTCGAAGAATTGAGAAGGTTTCTGCAAGATAAACTCGCCGAGGCGGATCAACTCTACGAAGCGAGCGATTTGTTGGGCTCTCGCCAAATTTGGGAAGGGATCGTCAGTCTCTACAACGGGAATCAAGAGATGGTCGGTTTTGTGGAGAAAGCACAACGCAGGCTCTCTGGAGACAAATCATCGAACCCAAGTGAGGAAAAAGCGTCTACGCAGTCATCGGAGTCGTCATCGGAGGACCGGCCTGAGCACCTTGATGGTAGGCCTGCGAGCGAAACTTCAACCGAAGGCGCGGCTACCTCACCATCGAGTGCTGGTGGCAACCGTTCCTCCAAACCCGATTAACCGCATATCGCTAAGCAGCGATCGATGCGAGAAAGTGAACGGTCCCGACCGAGGATCGCAAAGGCATCAAAGATCCCCAGGCCTGTTCCTTTGCCGGTGAGCGCTATACGCAATGCGTTGATGCAAACGCCGAGTTTAACGCCCATCGCTTCTGCCAAGGCCTTGATTTTGGGTTCCAACGCCGCTGGATCGAATGGCTCTTCGTTGGCGACAATTTTTCGCAATGCTTTGAGAACCTCGATCCCCCGATTTTCACTGACCACTCGTTTTTCGAGCAGACCGGAATCGATGGCCAGTTCCGAATCTCTGACGAAATACTCGTCGAACTGCAAAATGTCGCCAGCCACTTTAATGCGATCACCAGCGGCCGCGACGACACGCTGCAAATGCTCAGCCACTTCGCACGGTGCCGGCTCTTCGACAAGGCCGGATTTCTGTAGATATGGCAAGACCATCGCTACCTTCTTCTTGAGATCCAACTGGTTCATCCAGCGCCCTTGAAATGCAAGCAGCTTTTGTGGGTCAAACGAGGCGGGTGCTTTGTTGACCCTCTCAAGCGAAAAATGGCGTATCGCATCGTCGAGCGAGAAGTGCTCGGTGCTGTCGTCGAGCGACCACCCGAGCAGCAGCAGGTAATTAAGAATAGCATCGGGCAAGAACCCAGTTTCGCGATAGAAATCGACAACAACGGGATTGAATGTCTCCGGAGTCGTTTCGAGGTGAGCTCGCTTGGCAACACCGTCCCCGAGTTGGAATAGAGTTGCAAAGTCTTTCTGCTTAAGGTATTTATCCAATTTCCGTTTGCTGAGTTTGGCGGTACCGCCGGGTTCCGCGACATAGGGAAGATGTGCATAAATCGGGAGTGGATACCCCAAACTCTGAGCAATAAAAATTTGTCGAGGAGTGTTCGGTAAATGCTCGACGGCCCGTACGACGTGAGTGATTTTAAAATCGTAGTCGTCGACGACACTCGCTAAATGGTACAAGCATGTACCATCGGCACGTTGGATAACATGGTCCTGTTCGTCCGCCCACTCGAATGAACAATCGCCGCGGATCAAATCGTGGAACTGGCAAGCACCCGTTCGAGGCATTTTCATCCTTACAACGGCCGTGCGCCCTTCCGCTTGAAATCTTGCCTCATCCTCCGCCGTGGCGGCCATGAATGTGCGATCGTAGATAAAC
>VGZN01000147.1 GCA_016872635.1 Planctomycetota bacterium
TAAGACACCTTGGGCGCGTATTGAAAAAGAACAGTGCGGTTGGTTTGTCGAAGATACGGTTGACGGGATCGCAGATGCTTTGCAGTCTGTGATTGAAACGAAGCCATCGCAGTTGAGAGAGATGGGGCAACGGGGAAGGGCCATGGTGGAGAGAGATTTTACATGGCGTTCGCAAGCCCAACTTATGAAGAACATGTACGCGGAACTAACCAATCAGCCTAACAGCGAATCGTGATTTGTGCCTGTCCGATTTGGACACTTTTTCCCTCTTCGTAAGGAATGCTGGCGATCAGTGTCGTGTTTTTTAGGTTTCTTAGGTTTCAGACGCATTCGCCGATGGGCATAGTTATGAGTGAATCTTTTCGAATAGATTCAATTCGCAACCTCGCATTTTGTTGCGAAACACTCTATCTGCATTGAGAATTAACGCATGTCAATGATTTTAGGACTGAACGCATTCCATGGTGATGCTTCTGCAGCACTGGTGCGCGATGGCATGTTACTATCGGCGGTGGAGGAAGAGCGGTTCAACCGGATCAAGCATTGGGCGGGATTTCCGATAGAATCGATCCGGTACTGCTTGGAAAATGCCGGGATTGGAATCGGAGATGTCGACCACGTGGCGATCTCCTTTAACCCAAAAGCTAACCTTGCACGGCGGATCGGGTATGTCGCTCGCCATTGGCCCTCCGCCAGTGCCATCCTCGATCGAGTCAAGAGGCAAACGCGTGTCCTCAGCTTAGAAGACCAACTGGCCAATGGGTTGGGAGTAAAACGTTCGGCGATTCGGGCACAGTTCCACCGCATCGAACATCACCAAACACACGTCGCCGCCGGGTTCTTGATCTCCCCGTTCGATGAGGCCGCCGTGCTATCGATCGACGGCATGGGGGATTTTACCAGCACCATGACCGCGCATGCGAAGGGATGCTCTTGGAGTGAGTTGAACCGTGTCTATTACCCTCATTCCCTCGGCTTCCTCTACACCGCCATTACCATGTACTTGGGCTTCCCGTACTACGGCGATGAGTACAAAGTGATGGGATTGGCCCCCTATGGGGAACCCGAGTTCGTTGACTTCTTCCGACGCATGATTCGGCCCGTCGGAGATGCCTTTGAACTGAACCTCGACTATTTCACCCATCATCGCCACGGGATCAAAATGAAGTGGAATGATGGGGCTCCGATCATTGAACCATTTTCGAGTGATCGATTGGTCAAGGAGTTGGGACCAGCCCGTGGCAAAGGGGATGAGCTAACCCAAAGGCATGACAACATCGCGAAATCACTCCAGGTGGTGACGGAGGAGATCATCATACACTTGCTCGAGCGATTGCATGCACGGACCAAGTCCGACAACGTCTGCATGACAGGAGGTTGTGCCATGAACTCGGTGGCGAATGGGAAAATCACCAGTCGGACTCCGTTCAAGAATGTCTATGTGCCAGCGGGTGCTGCCGACAATGGCACAGCGTTTGGTGCGGCCTTTTACGTGTGGAATCAGCGGTTGGGGAAGCCCAGAAGTTTTGTGCAGGATCACGCATACTTGGGCTATGAAGCGAGCGATGCGGAATGCTTGGAAGCGATTCGAGAGTCGGGATTACCCTTTGAGGAATTGGGGGCAGAGGAATTAGTTGATCGAACGACCGATTTGATCCTGGATGGAAAGGTTGTCGGCTGGTTCCAAGGTCGGATGGAGTTCGGTGCGAGGGCACTCGGCAACCGTTCGTTGATTGCTGATCCAAGACGAACCGACATGCGGGATATCATTAATCTACGGATCAAATTTCGCGAAAAATTCCGTCCGTTTGCACCGAGCATCTTGGAGGAGCATGTGGGCGAATGGTTTGATATCTGCGAGCACGCACCCTACATGGAGAAGGTACTCCCTATCCGTCCGGAGAAACGCTCGCTGATTCCAGCCGTCACGCACGTGGATGGCAGTGGGCGGTTGCAGTCGGTGTCAGCAACGACGAATCCGCTGTACCACCGTCTAATCTTCCGATTCTATGAAAAGACCGGCGTCCCGATTTTGTTGAACACATCGCTCAATGAAAACGAGCCGATTGTCCGTGTGCCGAAGGAGGCGATTTCCTGCTTCCTCCGCACGGCGATGGATGCGATTGTGCTCGGTAGGTATGTAGTTCGGAGGAATCCGACCCAGGGTGGATCGCATTAGCGACGTGGTTATCCCATAACGATCGATGAGTGACTCTACTAAAGTCATTGCGTTTTCTCGCTGGGATGCATTTGCAATCGCGATTCCGGCAGTTGCCTTATCTCCATTGCTGTATTCGCAAGGGACGTTTTTGTGGGGGAAGCAGCATCTGCAGTTTTTTCCTCTTGCGATTGCGGCGGTTTGCTATTTTATCGCGACGGAATGGGATCCAGCAGCGACGGTGGGATCACGAAAGCAAGCGTTCGCCAAACTGCTATCCTGGGTGGTCGTGCTGTTGGTTGCTGCTAGTTCCGTGCTGTACAGCTCTTGGTTGGCACATGCCACCATGGTGATCGCGTTATTTACCTGGGCGTTAGGCCGCGTTGGCAGCATAACCGTTTTGAGATTGCTAGGTATTTGTGGGCTGGTTGCTATCACGATTCCATTTCCCTTTGGTGGCGATCAAGCATTGATCGAGTGGCTCCAGAAGGCGTCTTCACTCGCCTGCAGTCGCATGATGGACGTGTTGGGAATCGTGCATGTTCGTAGTGGCAACATTATGGAGATCACGGCGAAGCCGTTGTTTGTCGAAGAGGCATGTAGCGGGGTGGATAGTCAGTATGCACTGATGGCTGTCGCCGGAGTGTTGCTCCTTGTCGGTCGAGCGAGCCTCTGGGTCGCTATTGTCACGATCGTGACAGTCCCTATCTGGGCGATTTTGGGGAACATCCTTCGGATCTTTTCGATTGTCTTGGGACTCGAATACTGGAACCTAGACCTCTCCGAGGGTACGAAACATACCTTGCTCGGGTTATTTTGCTTTTCGATGGCCGCTTGGGCGCATTGGAGTTCGGTACAGTTCCTGAACTTCTTAGAGACGTTTCAAAAATCACCTGCAACAAACGGGATTGGACAGCGCGTACATCAACCATCGCACGCACGCACGATCGTCGGGTATCCAGGATTTCTTCCGTTTTTAGCCTGCTGCGGTTTGCTTTTGTTCGCTCCGTTCGGATGGTTCTTGATCGTTGCGAACCGAGTGCAAAGTGCGATTCCTTCGTTGGGGCGAGAGTTCGCGGACTCGTTTCCTGGAAGAGATGCCGAGTTTGCGAAAGAGCTGGGACGTGTTCTCGACTTTGAAACACAAAGCCGTTCTCGAGATGATTTTCAGGGGCAGTACTCTCGTAGCTGGCGACTTGCAACGGACCGAGGGGTACAAATTGTTTCGCTCGATTTGCCGTTTCGTGGATGGCATCCGCTCTGGGGATGCTACGAGCTAGCGGGTTGGAATGCCACGAAAAAGGAACTGGTGGAGAGCGCTTCGGGGATTTCTGGATCCGAATGGCCGATTTATGAAGCAATCCTTGCCAATGAGTTTGGTGAGCATGCGGTCTTGCATTTCGTCCTATTTGATCGCAACGTTACTCCCTACATTCATGAGAACACTCGGATGTTTCTGGCTGAAAAAGATCGTAAGTACCGCACTCTATTTCAGGAATTGGTGGGCATGGCCAACCAACTGCAAGGAGATCGGTTGCCCATGACCTATCAACTACAGATGCTTACCAAGTCGGACGAGACATTCCGTCCGTCGGAGGTACTCGTCCTACGTGAGCAATTTCTCAAGTTGCGGGAACGAGCCATCCGTGAATTAACTCCTGCCCTGCAATCGTTGCCCAATGGGTTCTGAGCCTCGATCCAACTTGATGAATACGAGATCACAGTATTGGGAATGGAGCAAACCATCACTTGTACTCGCGATTGTGACTGTTTTGTTTGCATTCGCGAGCCTGTACACGCAGCGGCATATCGAGCAATACTACCGCAGTGTCCTTGCGTCGGCGATGGAGGGATTGGCCAAAGAGGAGACTGTTTCCGACAAAGAGATCCAGCGCGCGGACCTTGCGATCAAGCGGTTGACGCAGTCCGCTTCAGACCCGACTGAGATGCAGTTGATGGCTGCGAAATTATACGATGATGCGTCGAGAAACCATGCGGAACGTTCGCGGAAGCTTCGAGAGGAAGGCAATGGGAGACAGGCGTTGATCGAGGCTGAGCAGAGTCGATTGGCGGCGCGCCGTACGAACGATGCGATGCGACGGCTTGGGAAATCGAACAGCAAATTGGGGGCGGAAGCAAGGTTGTGGATACTTCGAGATACGATTTCGAACGGTCCGCTCGTGGCGTCCGAATCAGAAGCCTTCTGGAACCATGCTAAGTCGCAGGCACTTCAAGCAATCGAGGATTCGGCGGGAGAAAGTGATGTGCTTTTGAGGTCCACCCCGTTGGTCGCCTTGAGCACCCTCTCTAACGCCTTGAGTGTAGAAGAGTCGGGCAAGTCAGAGTCGGTTAAGTCAGAGGATCAGGCGCGTCGCCGCGGGGATGTGCAGAGTCTACTGAAGGACTTAGAGCGAGTATCAAATGAAGATCCAAGAAACTACATGATTCGGCTCGAAGGAATCGGTTGCTTAGATCCAGGACAAGGAGTTCCGCTGGCTCGGTCGCGATTGAAGGATTTGCTGGAAGATGTCAACGAACACCCCGGATCGAATAATCGGGGAATAGATCGTAGGCACCAAGAGGAGGAACGAAGCGATGCCGTTCTCGTATCCCTCTTGGCGCTGGATAGTACCGATGAAGCGATCGCTTATGCGATGAATCGTTTGAACGAGCAGTCACACGTCGATGTTTCAGATTCGCTTCGGGCTGTTCTCACTCAATCCGTGTTACGGGCGATAGGCCGCACCTATTGGTTTCCATTCGAAGACGATGAGGCGAACAGCAAACGGATCGCTGGGCTCATCAAGGGATTGGTTTTGCTTGGGATCAAGTATCCAGCGGTACTGAGATTTTTTGATCGAATTGTTGACGCTTCGGAGGCGGACCCCATTGCATCTTCGTTGAGTGATAGTGTTTTAAGGGGACAAGATTCAGACATTGCAGCTAGTCTGGGTTGGCTGCGCGACCGGTTTCGTTCGCGGCAGGCTCGCTTTGATGGGGCGAAACGCCCTTCATTGGAAGGGGTTAGCGAGGAGTTGGCATCGCCGATGCTCGGGTACATCGGATATCTGATCCGAGAGAGAAATTGTGACGCCGATGATGCGATCGGCGCGATCGATGAGATGGCACAGCGGTGGCCGTTGATCGGAGAATTGAAAGTTGCCCAGGGCTTGGTCGCTATGGAGCTAGGGGATAATAGCCGAGCCATTGCGATTTTGTCGGAGTTAAATGATCAGATTCCCGACAACGCCCAGATTCAGAGTCTGCTGCTGCGTGCCTATGAAAGGGCGTTGCAAAAGCGATGACACGCGTTTCCATCGTCACTGCCGTTTACAACCGCGTTTCCACCATCGAGTGCGCGTTGCATTCCATCCGCTCGCAGAGGAATGCTGAGATTGAGTTGATCGTTGTGGATGGAATGTCCAGTGATGGGACGACGGAGGTACTGCAGCGCAATCGCGCTCAAATAGATACGTTGATCCACGAACCGGACGATGGCATCTATGACGCGCTCAATAAGGGAGTGGACGCAGCGCAAGGAGATGTTATTGGGTTTTTGCATGCCGACGATTTCTTTGCAAGCGATACGGTGGTCCAAAATATTGTGGATCAATTCGACCGATCGGGGTGTGAGGGTATCTATGGGGATCTGCTCTATGTTTCCGCAGAGGATCCGGAAAGGGTAGTTCGTTATTGGAGAGCGGGGAGCTACCATCCATCGAAGCTTCGATGGGGTTGGATGCCTCCCCACCCCACGGTGTATCTGAGACGAGAGGCGTACCGGCGACTGGGGGCGTTTCGCACTGATCTACAGATTGCCGCCGACTATGAGATTTTGGTGAGGATGTTAGCGAAGCATTGTCTCGATATGCGTTACCTAGAGGAAATCCTAGTGAAAATGAGGGTGGGTGGCAAAAGTAACGCTTCGCTCCGGAATCGGATGCTCGCCAATCGTGAAGACAGAAGGGCTTGGGAGATCAACGGTATGCGACCGCCAACGGGGTTGCGCTTTACGAAACCGTTGCGCAAGTTGTCGCAGTATTGGCGTCGTCCTAGCGGCGAAGGGTAACAAACGCGCGTCGCTGTTTCGGGCACAGGAAAGTGCTAAATGTCCAAGGTTTACGATACCGCTGTTCGGAGTCGCGGGAGAAATCATTATTTCTCGAAACCTTCATGGGAAGATTGCAACGCTCAATCATTTTTCGCTACGACAATTTGACGTAGCGGGTTATAGACAATTCAGCGTTCTTGCAATTGCTTGACTCGGAGTGGGCTTCTGGCGTGTTGGTATTACGGTAGCCAGAACGATTGTTTGGAGCTGGAATTAAAAAGTACGAATCGTACGCTGAGAAAATCGCCCGTGAGTGACTGTTGGAATCGAAATTATGCTCGCGTTTCACATGCGAGATCCTTTGCTGCCAGGAAAAAATTATGTGCGGCATAGGGGGGATAATCGATCGCTCGACGGCGGATCCAACGTCGGTGCGGACTCGCTGTGAGCAGATGGCGACGGCGATGGTTCATCGTGGCCCCGACGATTTCGGTGCGTTCTACGATCTCGACAATGGCGTTGGATTAGTGCATCGCCGCTTATCCATCATCGATTTGTCGGAAGCAGGACATCAACCGATGGCAACGACAGATGGACGCTACACGATCGTATTCAACGGTGAAATCTACAACTACGAGAGTCTCCGCGAGGATTTAAAAGCGCAGTCGGAGTGCTTCGCTGGGCATTCGGATACGGAAGTACTGTTGCGACTGTATCAGCGAGAAGGAATCGACTGCCTCGACCGCATCGAGGGGATGTTTGCATTCGCTGTTTGGGATCAGGTATCCAAGTCTCTGACGTTGGCGAGAGGGCCGTTTGGGATCAAGCCGCTTTACTACTGGCAGCAAGGTGAAACGTTTGCCTTTGCGTCCGAGGTTCGGGCATTGCTCGAAGCGGATATAGGGCCTCGAGAATTATCGACTGAAGGCGCGCTAGGATACTTCATGCATGGGTCGCTTCAAGAGCGCGAAACGTTGATCCGGGGTGTAAGGATGTTACCCGCGGGATCGTGGTTGGAATGGAAAGGTGGCGAAGTTCAAGTTCGAAACGACTGGACGCCCACGTTCCCTACGGAACGCATCGTTGATAGGGGGCAGGCCATTCGATTAACGAGTGATGCCCTTGAGGAGAGTGTGGAGCGGCACTTCGTGAGTGATGTTCCGGTCGGCATCTTTCTGAGTGGTGGTCTGGATTCGACTGCGCTGCTAGCTTTGGCTAAGCGGTTAGGAAAACGCGAAATACATACGTTTAATATCAGCTTTGATGAGAGTGATTATAACGAAGGGGAAATTGCTGCTCGGACGGCTGCGCATTTCAGCGCCGTTCATCATGAGTGGCGTTTGACTTCAGGTGAAGCGAAGGCATTGCTAGGGGAGTTCAAGGACTCAATCGATCAGCCGAGCGTCGATGGTTTCAATACATTTTGCGTGTCGAGATTTGCAAGCCATTGCGGACTGAAAGTAGTTCTTTCTGGGTTAGGGGGGGACGAGGTTTTTGGGAGTTATCCGTCATTTAACCTCGTTCCTCGGATGCAAGCCTTGCATCGTCGTTTTGGGATGCCATTTGTTCGTAGTTTGCTCGGATCAGCATTTCGAATTGCCCCCGCGTATACATCCTTGGCTCGTTTCGGCAGGTTTCTCAAAACCGAAGGGAGTGGGCTCGACGCGTATCAGGCTCTTCGCTCGATTTACTCGGAGCATGATGCGACTGAATTGGTTCGAAGATACGCAGAGGAAATCCCGTGCGATGTTTCAAGTCCCGGGCTAGGATCCAACCTAGCGGATAAGCTCGGTTCTGCCGATCAAGTGACCTATTTTGAGATCACTCGTTACATGCTGAATCAGTTGCTGCGAGATTCCGATGTGATGAGCATGGCGCATGGCTTGGAATTGCGGGTTCCGTTCGTGGACCGGCAGCTCTTTCAAACCCTGGCCGCGATCTCACCCGAAATTCGTATCAGTGCGAACAAGGATCTGTTAGTTGAAGCGGTTCCGGAGATTCCTGATTGGGTTAGGAATCAGCCCAATCGCGGTTTTTCGTTTCCTTTTCCAAAATGGGTTGGCGAATCATGGAAAACGGATTTCGAGGGGATACTGCTCGGATTACCTGAGGGATCGTCGAAGTGGTATCACGTTTGGGCGATCTTTGTTTTCGAGGAATTTTTGGAACGGAACAAAGTTGCCGTTTTATCGAATCCGTTGTAGCTGGAACCTGGGGAGCTCCGGACTTTCCCATGGAGTCATTCTTTTTAGGGCTACGTTGACCTTCGAAAAAGACTTCGTTGACAAACTATTTGGATTTCTGGATTCGAGAAGAGCGTTCGGCGACGCTTGCAACTGTTTGACTTCGGGATGCGAGCTGAAATAGGGCCTCGAAAAGCTAAATGCTGCCAAATCTAGGACATAGACCCTTGACGATGCGGTTCGTCACCTGGGAACATAAAGGTAGAGTTAAAGATCACCATGAATGTAAGTACTATGGATAAACCAAACCCACAGGCTGTCTTCGATGATTTGGGCAGTGGCTACAAAGCCATGAGCCCGCAAGGGGCTTACGACGAGAACTCGATTCCGTCCATCGATGTGTACGGCGCGTTATGGCGGCGGAAATCGGTTATCGTGTTATTGTCCATTGTTGGCGCTGGCATCGCAACATTGCTTTATTCCCAGGCGACACCGACATACGCATCTGTTCTGAGGTTGATGCTCTTTGTGCAGGCCCCACCGAGCGTGATTAACGGTGAAGTGGTCCCTCAACAGGTTGCGTTGGAGAAGCAACGGTATCTGCTGACAAGCCAGCCTGTACTGAGTTCTGCAATCCAGAATGGACAACTCGACAAGCTTCCCACATTTGCTGGTTCGGATGGCGCACTTGGGCAACTTCGTGGGATGCTCAAGGTAGCCCCTGTTGGAAAGGATCTATCTTCCGATTCGTTAGAAGTACGTTGCGAGGGAATGAACAAAGAGGATTTGCCCGGTATCTTGAACCAAGTCGTCAATTCTTATGTGACAACCATCGGTAAAGATTCTGAAGCGTCCGGTCAGGAGTCGGTGGAATTGATCGAGCGGCTCCAGCAATCCTTGGTAGAGGATCAGCAAGAGGCACAGACGCGGTACTACAAGATTCTCAAAGAGCTGAATCTGTCTGCGGAGAACGACAAAGGTCGTTGGGTCAATCCCTACGTAACGGAGATCGATAAACTGCGATTGCAGAGGGATGAAGCAATCCAGGAGTTCCGCAGGTCGGATCAGTTGCTTGAGGAGGTTCGTATCGCCGTCGACCCCGAGAATACGCGGGAAGAATTGAGAAAGCTAGCCATTGTCGAAGCAAAGAAGTACTTCAATGTGAATGGCAAGGACACCTCGGAGTTTGATCCCTTGACCATGGAGGATCGTCAGCGATTAATCCGTTATGAGCAGAGGCTAGAGGCGACTACTGCCGAGGTTTTAACGCTAGAGGCTGAAAAAGAAGAAACTGCAAAGCGTTACGGGGCAAGGCACCCTCGCGTCGAAGATGCAGAGACCAGGTATAAGTCCGCACTGGCTGCGAAGAATCGCCTTAGCGAGGAATATCAGTCGTTGAAATCAACCCTCGGAGATAATGAGGAGATGTCACGTAAGAGCGAAGCAATGCTCCAGGACGTGCGAGCTCGCGATCAAGAGACCTTGCAACTTTATACTGCGGCGCTTTTAATTCAGCGAGAACGAGCTAAGTACAACATGGATAAGCTCTCGGAGGATATCGCGGATTTGAGTGAAAAATCCAATCAGATTGCCGGAGATATCACGGAACTCAATATGCTTCGCGATCAGATCGACGAGCGTCGGGAAAGCGTTACTCAGATCCTCGAAAAGTTATCGGCGTTACGGGTCGTTTCTGGAAACTATTCCACGACCAAGGTTAAGATTATTGAC
>VGZN01000148.1 GCA_016872635.1 Planctomycetota bacterium
TCGACCATCCGATTCAACCTGTGAAAGACAACGGTCGCGAGACGCGGAACACGTTTCGTGAATATCCACCCAGTGAAGGAATTTCCAAACGCAAACTCAAAAGCGACATCCGTCGAAAGTGATTTCGGAGGTCGTTCGCCAGAATGTCGGGCGTGGGGATGTCGGGCGTCGGAAAGTTGGGGGCAACAAAATAAATGGAATCGACGACTCCGAGAAGTCGCCGTATTCTATTCGGTATCTTGCGACCACCCGTGACGCGTCGATGGATGAACGAACGCCATCGGCACCAAAAGTACCACCCCAGACCTTTTACAGCTTGCCAACCATGAAAGCACTGGTCAAACATCATCGCGGTACCGGTCTTGAACTTCAAGACGTACCTTTTCCTGAAATAGGTATCAACGATTGTTTGATCCGCGTCGAAAAAACGGGAATCTGTGGTACGGACCTCCACATTTACAATTGGGATGCTTGGGCTCAGAAAACCATTCCTGTCCCTATGGTTGTCGGTCATGAGTTCGTCGGTGAAATCGTCGAAGTCGGTTCCAACGTGAAGGATTTCTTTCCGGGAGAAATCGTTTCCGGTGAAGGCCACGTGGTATGCGGACGGTGCCGCAACTGCTTGGCAGGCCGACGCCATCTATGCAAGGACACATCGGGTATCGGTGTCAATCGCACTGGTGCTTTTGCCGAATACCTTGCATTGCCGATGACCAACGTGTGGCACCACCACGCTGGGATTGATCGCGATACCGCTTCGATCTTCGACCCACTTGGAAACGCGGTACATACCGCCCTCAGTTTTGATTGCCTCGGAGAAGATGTGTTGATCACGGGCGCAGGCCCGATTGGATTGATGGCAACTGCTGTGGTTCGGCATGCTGGGGCTCGCAATGTCGTGGTTTCCGATCTGAACCCTTACCGTTTGGAACTCGCCAGAAAAATGGGGGCTACCGTCGCAGTCGATCCTCGCACCGAGTCGATCGCGGACGTCCAAAAACGTCTCCACATGAAAGAAGGTTTCGATGTTGGACTCGAAATGTCTGGGTCTCCCGCCGCTCTTCGATCGATGATCGATGCCATGTGCCACGGTGGAAAAATTGCCATCCTCGGAATTCCATCGGAAGCTATCTCGATCGACTGGAACACAGTGGTATTCAATATGCTGACTATCAAAGGCATCTACGGCCGCGAAATGTACGAAACGTGGTACAAAATGACTGTTATGCTTGAAAGCGGCCTCGATATTTCACCCGTCATCACCCACCGTTTCCAATACACCGAGTTTGAAAAAAGTTTCGAAGTCATGCAACAAGGGCAATCGGGCAAGGTTATACTTAGCTGGAGTTAATGCGGTCGACGATCGCAGTGCCCTCCTCTCTCCCTCGCACCGGGAGCTCGGTTTTCGGATGCTCTATCTTCCCTCCTTTCGGATACGGCGACCATCGTTAGCCTGCCGCCCCACATCGCACCACTTCCCGAAAGGCGAGCTACTAGGCTCGGCACGCCACAGCTCGATATGCGTTGCCCCCTGCTATGCCCTGGCAGCGTTGCTAGCCTTGATCGCGATTACCCCTTCGTGGGCTGATGATCGACTCAACCATTTCGAATTAAAGATACGACCACTCTTGGAACGGAATTGCTTGGAGTGCCATGGTGCGGATTCGCCGAAAGGAGGCCTTCGATTAATCGACCGTGCCGGTTGGTCCGAAGCTGGTGTCATCGAACTTGGCCGGCCGAGTGTCAGCACACTCGTCTCTGTGCTTCGGGACCCAGATCCGGAAATTCGAATGCCTCCACCCAGCTCCGGGAAGAAACTTACGGAAAGGGAGATCCAAGACATCGAGGCCTGGATCGCGGATGGCGCGTACGATCCCAGAGAAAGTCCCAGCGTTGGTGCCCCGTCTCCGACTGGCCCCAAAAAACGCAACCGTAATTTTGAAATTACTCCCGAGGATGAATCGTACTGGGCTTTTCAACCCGTGCAGCCACCGATTTTCACCGACTCTGAAGCAGAGCTATCTGCCAGTCAGAAGATCGACTTGCTCATCCAACGGAAATTGCAATCAACCATCGGTACTGATGCTTCAGCACCTTCATCAACATCCCCGGTTTTAGCTTCCCCTCGCGAACAAGTCCGTCGGGCGACGTTGGATTTGTGGGGGATCCCTCCTAGTCCGGAAGCCGTAGAGGCTTTCGAAAAAGCACCGACGAACCAAGCCTGGGATCAAGCCATCGAAATACTCCTAGGATCAAAGCATTATGGAATGCGCTGGGGAAGGTACTGGCTGGACTGGGTTCGTTACGCAGAAACCAATGGGTACGAAAGAGATGGCCCCAAACCACACGCGTGGAGGTATCGCGACTATGTGATCGATGCTTTCCACCGCGACAAACCGTACGATCAGTTCATCATCGAGCAACTGGCTGGCGATGAATGGGCGGAGCAGCAAGGTTGGAGTGATACCTCGGAACGTGACCGCTGGCGACAAGCGATCATCGCAACCGGATTCTATCGTTTGCACCTGTGGGACGACGAGCCGGATGACTCTGAAGCTTCTGAATTTGATGATGCCGACGATATCATGGTCTCCATAGGAAGCGCATTTCTAGGGTTGACGGTCGGGTGCGCTCGCTGCCACGATCATAAATTCGATCCGATCAGCCAGCGGGATTATTATTCGATGCTGACGTTTCTTCGAGGGATCGACCCTTATGGGCTTTCCAAGAAAGGAGGGGGTGGTCGGGGTACTGGTCGTATCCAACGCTACCTGGTCTCCGAAGAAGTCAGCAATGGCTGGGAGCATGCGAGGCAGCAACGAATCGCAACAATGCAAACCAAGTTGGACAGCGCGACTGATCCAGCAATTAGACTCGGCATCGAGGGTGAGATCAAAGCAGAAAGGGACGCAGTCCCACCCTTTGACGCGGCCCTGTCCGTTACCGAGATCGGTAACCAACCTAAACCGACCTTTATTCTTAACCGAGGCGATGTTCATGCCCCGCGCGAACAAGTCACCCCGGAGGTTCCGCAGATACTCCAACGCCGAGTCAATATAGACAGTCCTATCTCGCCACTTCCGAATTCAAGTGGATTGAGACTGCAATTCGCCCGTTGGGTTGCGAGCCCAAAGCACCCCCTTACAGCCAGGGTCATGGTCAATCGCATTTGGCAGCGGCATTTCGGTACAGGCATTGTCCCCACGTGCGATGATTTCGGGCGTACAGGAGCCCTACCCAGCAATCCAGAACTCCTCGACTTCCTGGCGAACGAACTGATCGCATCCAATTGGTCGATCCATCACATGCATCGAATCATGATGCGTACGGACGCTTACCGCAGCTCATCGCGACCGTGGGATTCCATCAGCCAAGCTCGTGCCCAGGAGGGAAGCTGCTTCTTTATACAACAAATCCGGCGTCTGGATGCGGAGGCCATTCGCGATTCGATCTTGGCGATCGCAGGAAACCTAGGAGCGAAGGATTCTGGGCCAAGCGTTTACCCCACCCTGACACAAGAGGTCCGAGACTCGGCCAATCCCGTATCACTCTCGCAGTGGAGCGACAGTCCGGTGGACCAACAGAATTGCCGAAGCGTCTTCCTCGCCGTGAAACGGTCCCTGAAAATTCCGTTTCTCGAATCGTTGGATTTTGCCAATAGCTCATCCCCCTCCGGCATACGATCGGTTACCACAACCGCCCCGCAAGCCCTTTTGCTGCTCAACGATCCGTGGGTACACCAACAGGCCAAGCTGCTAGCTGATCGCATTCAACGCGAGGCAGGTATGGATGTCGATGCTCGCTTGGAGCGATTATGGCGATTGGCATTCCAACGCTTGCCCACAAGTGCCGAAATCGATGTTTGTCGATCGTTGCTCGAGGATCTGTCTGGGTCCGGCAACACCAAACCATTTTTCTCCGACTCTGCCTGGCAAGGTCTTTGCCGATCGATTCTCAACAGCAACGAATTTCTCTACGTCGATTGAGCCATCTACCATGAACCCAGCCGATCATCGACCACTTTCGCGACGACACTTTTGCACCAACGCCGGTGCTGGTTTCGGATCGCTCGCTTTGATGAATCTGCTCTCGGAAGAAAAGCTGCTGGGAGACGATACGAAACCGTCGCCATCGATCGAAAAAAACCCCATGGCTCCGAAAGCCCCTCTGCTGCCAACGAAAGCAAAGTCGGTAATCTTTCTATTTATGTTCGGTGGGCCATCTCAAGTCGACTTATTCGACTACAAGCCTGAACTGCAAGCCCGCGATGGCCAGTCGATTGAGAATGAGTTTCGACGAGGCACCAAAACGAAGGCGGTCTTACAAGCGAGCCGAAGGAGCTTTCAGCAGTACGGTGAGTCGGGGCTTTGGTGCTCAGATGCACTCCCCAACATCGCCAAACACATGGATAAACTCGCAGTGATCAAGTCGCTGCAAAGCGACTCTTTTGCGCACGGCAGCGCGTTACTCCAAGTTAACTGTGGTCGCATCTTGCAAGGCCACCCGTCCGTTGGCTCGTGGATTACTTATGGACTCGGTTCTGAGAACCAAAATCTGCCTGGTTACGTCGTCATGCTCGATCCACGCGGTGGACCGACGAGCGGCTCTCCAAACTGGTCCAGCGGTTATATGCCTGCGGCCTATCAAGGCACATTGATACGGACCTCGAATCAACCGATTTTGAATCTTCAGCCGGTGGATGGAGTCTCGCGACCTGCGCAACGTCGCGAGATCGATGCCATCAACCAACTCAATCGACTTCATCAGCAATCGCGGCAGGAGGTGTCGGAGCTTTCCGCGCGTATCGCGAGTTACGAACTGGCCTTTCAATTGCAGATGGCGGCTCCCGAAGCGCTCGACTTGAGCCAAGAAACCGCGGAGACCTTAGAGATGTACGGGATCAACGAACCCAAACCCGATTGGCATCCTCTCGCCTTGGGCCCGAGCACCTTCGGCCGACAATGCTTGATCGCGCGTCGAATGGTCGAGCGTGATGTTCGCTTTATTCAGATTTACTCAGGCGGTGGGAATGCAGGGGGGCAAAACACCTGGGATGGACACCATGGTATCGAGGAGAATCTACGATTGCATTGCCCTGAAGTCGATCGACCTATCGCCGCTTTACTCGACGATTTACAACGGCGTGGATTGCTGGAAAGCACGCTCGTGGTCTGGGGTGGCGAGTTCGGGCGGATGCCGGTTTCAGAAACCTTTAATACCGGTGGCAAGCCCGGTGGACGGGACCACAACCCCAAAGGATTCACGTATTGGCTTGCAGGCGCTGGTATCAAAGGTGGGACTAGTTATGGCGCAACCGATGAAATCGGAGAAAATGCTGTTGAAAACCCTCGACACCTACGCGATCTCCATGCAACGATCCTGCGATTGATGGGGTTGGATCATCGTCGTCTTACCTACTTTCATGGTGGACTCGATGAAAAACTCACAGGTGTCTTGGAATCGTCTCCCATCGTTGAAATCATCGCATAGTTGTCATGCTCTCGATGATGGTCTAACGTCGAGAAATCCGTTAAACTGCCGAAAGTAGTATTTCGTTTGGCAGCTCTCTCACCTAACGATTCCTCTCAACAAGCAATTTCCTTCGAGGTATTTTCTCCATGCTGTTTTCGTTTATGGCAATGTGCTTCCTCATGTCCGCGGACGACAAGACGGAAATAACCGCTGAGTTTATTCCGAGCGGTATCACCAGGCGCATGGGTGGTTATCGGCCAATCCAGAGTCCAATGGACCAAGAAGAAGGCATCGTCAAAGTCAAACCAGAAGGGCTTTCGAACCCCAAGTATGGTTTTCTCACTTTAGATAAAACCAAGTGGGCTTATGTCCTCGATGAGCCCGAGGACGGAGATGCGAAACTCTACATTGATTCCAATCGTGATGGTGATCTAACGAATGATCCCGAAGTCCAATGGACAGCCAAACCATCGGGCGATTACACCCAGCACGATGGCACTGCAAAGCTGCAACTCGAAAATGGGGAACTGGGGCAGATTAACATGTACCGTTTCGACCCCAAAGATGAACGCCGACCTCAACTGAAGAACGTATTGCTCTTTTATTCCGACTTCGGATACGAGTACACCGTCAAGCTGGATGAGGAAGAGTTCAAGACGGCAACATCCGGTTCACTCGAAGACCGATTTTCACTATGGCTAGATCGAAACCACGATGGACGCCCTAGTCGCAACTATGAAATGGTAATGAGCGACAAACCGTTCAACTTTACCGGCACGACCTACGTCATCTCGTCTGAAAAGGGCAAGATGTATATCGAAAAATCAGTCGAGCAAATCGAACAATCACCACCTCCGCCTGACCTTCGACTGGGCAAGCAATCCCTGCGTTTCAACGCGAAGACGACCGACGGCGAAGAAGTTCAATTTCCCTCGTCCTTCGCCGGCAAAGTCGTCATGCTCGATTTTTGGGCAACATGGTGTGGGCCTTGTATCGGCGAGATTCCGAATATGAAAGAAGCGTACGCCGAGTGGCATGACAAAGGTTTTGAGATTCTCGGGATCAGTTTTGATTCGGAGAACATGGAAGAGAAACTCGCCGAATTCCTCAAGGAAAAAGAGTTGCCGTGGGCACAGATCTACGAAGGAAAAGGCTGGGAAACCACCATCGGTAAAATGCACGATGTCAGCGGAATCCCGTTTGTCTTGCTAGTAGACTGTGACTCAGGCGAGATTCTCGGCACCTCGACCGAACTCCGTGGTCCTGGATTGACCAAGTTTGTCGGGCAAGCAATCGAAAAGAAAGCGGAGTCAAGCAAGAAGTAACTTGCGACGTCGACGCCAATCTCAAGATACTAATCCGGGAAGCTACTCATGCCAGTAGCTCCCGTACAACCCTGGCTGGGCGATTCGCAGTGATAATCTGCTTGGTATTGTTGTAGGGGTAAGTCACCTTTTCATGTTCCAATCCGAATAGGTGCATCACCGTCGCTTGAAAATCGTTGGGTGTCACGATGTTTTCAACCGCCTTGTGGCCGAATTCATCGGTCTTGCCATACACCATTCCACCTCGAACTCCTCCTCCCGCTAGCCATACGCTGAACCCTTGACCGTTATGGTCCCGACCCGCCTTGTCCGGACTACCGTGCTCCTGCGTCACCGGCAAACGTCCGATTTCACCTCCCCAATGGACCAGAGTCGAATCGAGCAGCCCTCGCTGCTTCAGATCTGCGATCAACCCAGCTGCTGGTTTGTCGGTTTTTCGACAGATCGCTGGCAAGTTCTTTTGAATTCCCTCGTGATTATCCCATGGCTGTCCGGCATGGAACAATTGCACAAACCGAACGCCCCGTTCGACCAACCGCCGCGCCAACAAGCAACGCGTTCCGTATTCCCGCGTCTCTGGATCATCGATTCCGTATAATTTGAGCGTTGCTCCGGTCTCCTTGGAGATATCCAAAGCATCGGTTGCAGCTAATTGCATTCTCGCCGCCAACTCGTAGCTCGCCATCCTTGCGTCCAGTTCCGACTCCCCCGGATGCGCGTAGGCATGTTTTCGATTGATCTCGCGCAGTAACTCCAAATTTTGCTGCTGCATCTCGCCGGCTAAATGCGCCGGGGGTTGCAGGTTGAAGATTCGCGGCTCTTTGGGGCGCAACACGGTGCCTTGGAACAACGCAGGCATGAACCCATTGGACCAGTTCGTCACCCCATCGACAGGATGCCCACCCGGATCGCTAAGCACCATGTATGCAGGTAAGTCCTGAGACACACTACCCAAGGCATATGTCAACCACGAACCCATCGTAGGCCGACCTAAGATGCCGGGGATACCGCCGTGAAAATAACGGATCGATACCTCGTGTCCATTCGCACCGGTGTGCATACTACGTATCAAACATAGATCGTCTACCACACCAGAGGTATGGGGAAGCAACTCTGACAACTCGGTTCCGCAATTTCCTCGCGGAGCGAACGCAAACGGACTACCCAGCAGCTTCTTACTGGCTTGATTGACAAATGAAAAGTGTACGTCTCCTTGGTAATCAGTCCCACTGTATTTCGTCAATTCGGGCTTGGGATCGGTCAAGTCCATATGCGATGGCCCACCGTGCTGGAACAGCGATATCATCGCTTTGGCCCGAGGCTCGAAATGGGTTGATCGTGGGTTCAAATCGCGAGGCGGCTTCTCTTTCAATACCGGTGGTTCCGCCCTGAGGGATTCCTCAGCCAGCAACTGTTGCAGCGCAATCGCGCCAATCCCCATCCCAAATTGTTGCAGCCATTGCCGGCGGGCAAATAAAGAACCATCATTCCCTAGTTGTTTCGGATTCATCGTACATCATCGCTTGCGGAGAAAGTTCTTTGTTGTGATTCGGTCTTGAACGCTGCTACGATCAATAATCGCAGCGAATAACTCAATGGACTTGGTAGGAGCTATACGAGTCAGTCCACGTACAAAAATTCATTAGAGTTGAGGAGCATTTGACATACATTGATGACGACTTGGCGACTCGCGCTGACGCCTTGGCTGAGCCGTTGCGGTTCGCGATGGATCAACTCCAATTGACGTAGTACAAACTGCCCGACCGCATGCAGCTCATCGTGATTAGGAGATCGCTTTAGCAGTAACCTCCATGCGGCGATAATCTGCTTGCTAATCAAAGAGTAATCTTCTTGCCCAAGCTGAAAACCAACCGCCGCGTCAAATACCATGGACTTAGCGGGTGAATCGGCGGTCCCCGATTCACTTGCTACAACCATCGATGGAATCAAGGTTATCTGTATCGGCCATTGGAATGAATCCGAGGTCTCATGCTCACCGCATTCCAGCACGAAATCGATCGGATCCCCCTTTTCGACTGCGATGCTCTCGACGGGGGTCGCAACAACGATTGATTTGGCGGTCCAACGCCCAGCGGATCCCTGCTTGGAGACGATGGTACCAAGAACGCCATCCCCGTTCTCGCTGCCGTGAGATAGCGACCCAGTGATCCGAACGACTCCGGTATCAGGTGCTATCCAACGCCGGATTGCAGGGTACGAGGCATTGCCTGGATGCCCCCCGGTCGCCGTTAAAAAGACCCATCCAAATTTCGCATCGGGAACTTGTGCACCCGCATGGCGACGCCCCTCTGAGGTCGACATGAACTCAATAAAATCGGTCACCTCGTTCGTTTCGCGGCTGAATGTACCAGTGCCATACCGCCATCGAGGCTCAGGGGGCTGAGGAAGCTCCCATTCCGCATTGTCTCCATCTTGCTTGCCGAACAAAGCCGTGGCCCCGTCTCCCTCCACACGGGATACTTGTTCACTGACCATTTTCGCGATGATGCTCGCTTGCTCTAAAACAAACTCGTTATTCATCATCATGAGGGATTGTGTTGCCACGGTGGAACTCGGTCGCGAATCGCAATTGACCCCCATAACGGGCGCATCGAACGCTTGTAACAACGCCACGGGTTGGGTCCGCCGCCATTTCGCATAAATGCTACGACGCGGTTGACTCGGGTCCATACGAACTTGGCCAGCATCATCTTCCTGCAAAGGAACAGGAAGGCCATAAATATCGGGTTTCCATTGCCCGGAGATCATCAAGATAGAATCTCTCAACACCTCAGCATCCAGTCGCTGCAGATCCTTGCGCCAGTAGAATCGGTTTTCAGGATCGATGGCCTCTCGAGCCGGATCACGTTGAGAGGATTGCCGATAAGCTGTCGATTTAAGAATAGTACGGTGCAGATGCTTCAAGCTCCAGCCATGCTCGATCAACTCCCAACCGAGCCAATCCAAAAGTTGCGGATGAGTAGGAGCACTTCCTAGTTTCCCAAAGTCTCCAGGTGTCGCAACAATTGCTTTGCCAAAGTGATGCATCCAAATGCGATTCACGAACGATCGTACAAAGAGCGGATTGGGTTGTTCGGGTTGCGTCAACCATTTCGCAAAAGCCAATCGCCGCCCGCTGGTGGGCAGGGAGGGATCATCGGTGGGAAAACTTTTCTCGGATCCTTCCGGGACCAATACCGATAACTTTCCGGGCATGACTTCGCGCGTTGGTTGGTTATGATCCCCGCGATGAAACAACTTGGTGATCGGCAGATGTCCAGCCGGTTCGACGAGAGCT
>VGZN01000149.1 GCA_016872635.1 Planctomycetota bacterium
GTCCACGTTCCTCTATTGAACCAAATGACAGCAAACCCCACTGAACGCACAAGCTCTAGTACCACCATCGGCGCTCTCGCCGAACGAGCGCGCACGGACGCAATACGATCGAGGGATGGGACCTGGACATTCCAATTGTCGAGAGATGCTTGGCAACACCTGGTTCTAACCGATGGAAGCGGACGTTTCTATTCAGGCTGCACCTTAGTTCCACTCTTTCCTGTGTCCACCCCGAAAGAATGGATATCCATCCTTGCAAGCGATGGTGACGAATTGGTGTGCCTTCGCGATTTGGATTCCATCCGCACTGAGGATCGGGAATTGGTGGAACAGGAGTTAGCATTCCGGGAGTTCGTACCGCAGATCCTTCGCGTGCTAAGGGTGTCTGGGACTCAGGAGCCTTGCGAGTGGGAAGTGGAAACTAACTTTGGGCGCACCAAATTCGTGTTGAACTCGGAGGAGGATGTCCGTAGGGTCAGCGCTTGGACCGTTCATTTTGTCGATGCGAGTGGTGGTCGATTTCGGGTCGAGGATGTTCGGACGCTAGACAGTCGATCTCGAGCGTACGTCGAATGGTATGTTTGATAGCATCCATTTTGGATTCGCAGCGAGGACGAGCAATTAAGGAGAGCTAGTTTGGCAACGGGCTTGAACCAATCGATTGACATCCGTGGAGAAATGATTCTCATGGGGACCGGGACCAGCGTTGGCGTCCCATGCATCGGTTGCTCCTGCGCGGTTTGTACCGGTGGTCATCCTCGAAACCAACGGACCCGTTCAAGCGCTATCTTAGGACTTCCCGACGGGAACCTACTGATCGACACACCTCCCGATTTGCGGAATCAACTTCTTCGCGAGGGAATTGGTCTCGTCCACTCCGTACTCTACACCCATGAACATGCAGATCACCTTCATGGACTGGACGATGTGCGATTGTTTCCGTTCATCCTAGGGCATCCGATTCCACTCTACGCGACCCCTACCGTCGAAGCCCGAATACGGAAGGTATTTGATTACGCGTTCCTTGACCGTGAGCACACCCATCCCGGCGCTGCTCCGCAGTTGCAGATCCGCTCTATCGATGAAACCCCGTTGGAAATACTAGGAGCCACCCTCATACCCATCCCATTGGTTCATGGTCCGCATTGCACGGTTTTTGGATACAGGATCGGGAATGTGGCTTATTGCACAGACACCAATCGGATCGTGGCCTCCAGCATGGAAATGCTTCGTGGACTTGACTGCCTCGTACTGGACGCGCTTCGAATGCGATCCCACCCAACCCATTTCTCAGTTCCGGAAGCCTTGGACATCATCAAGGAATTACAACCCAAGCGAGCCTACTTAACCCATCTCTCCCACGAATTGGATTACACCACGTTTTCTCGGGAACTACCGGAGCACGTTGGCTTGGCATACGACGGTCTGAGAATCCCACTGACGTAACCGATTTGTTACCCCTTCAAAAACAGCCCTCTCGCTAGGGGGGACTTCTGCTTATAATGGAGTGGTCGTTTAATCCGTTTATTCCGAGGCACATTCTTGCGCGATACCTACCATCGCGATGCTGACTCTGTTCGAAGGAACAGCCATCGATGACAGACCCGATTGGGCCCCCATCCCGAAGCGCAACGGCAACTCAACCGTCAGCGGATCGTCTGTCTCGGGTATCCCTGGATTCTTTGATTGCCGTTTACTATCCAGAACCGAATAAACTCGGAGTTTTTCAAAGCGTCAACGCGTCGGAAACTCCTGCCGACTACAACCACCTGCTGAACCACACCCATCATATGACGGTGACGGTGGAGGCGTACTACGGGGATTCAGTCAACGTAAAGGTTCTTCGCTCCTCCAGGAATGCGACGCACTATTGCCGTGAAATTTTGCTGACGTTGCAGAAGTCGAATCGCGTAGTCCAGTATGGGATTGTCCGCTTGAACCTGGCAACGATCGGTGAGGCACCGCGGACCGAAATTCTCGAAGAAAAAAAACCTTTGGGGAGAGTATTGATTGAGTATCAAGTCCTCCGGGAAATCGAGCTCTTCGATTTGGTGAAGGTAAATTGCGGATCGGCTCTTACCAGTTTGTTCTCCATCGCTGAGGGAACGACCACTTTCGGGCGTACCGCGATGATTTACTGCAACAAGGAACCTGCCATCGAGTTGCTGGAAATCGTGGCGCCCATCGAAGTTCTCTAAAGAGAATCGGAACGGCGGTTGAATTGGCTCAGCGATCCGCAGGTTGCAGAGAAGTGCGCAGAAGATGAATAAACAACTTCCGATCCCGCATTCTTCCGTCGCTTAGGAAATGGTCGTTCCTGGAAAGGCTGCGGGGCAACTATCGACAACCAACGCAGACCCGTTCAATTCAGATTTTCTCGGGCGAATCGAGATCCAGAATAAGATCGCAATCGCCAATGCTATGCTCACTTGGCTCCAATAGGGCGAGTAGGTCCAGGCGCCACTCTGCGTATCCACCAAACCATCGAGCGATGAAGGTACTGGCAGTCGGGATGCAGAAAATACAGCGATGGACATCGAAAGCCCATTATGAATGACGTGAAACACAAAAGTACAGATCATTCCGCCGGTCCTAAATGCGAGCCATCCTAACAGCAATCCGGTGACTGTTGCACAGATCGATTGCTGGAGGATGCCGTGAGAGAGTCCGAACAATACCGCAGACCCAATCACCGCACGCAGTACACCTTTGCTCTCGAGCAATCCTGAAAAGACAAATCCCCGAAATACTAACTCTTCGCATAGAGCTGGGAGAACTGCCAAGATTAGCAAGACGCTCCAAAGGGGAACGGAGCTCAAAATGGTATCGAAGTGCTGAAGTGTTTGGGTCGTTTCCTCTCCTAGTGGGTACTCTCGACTCACGATACCAGCGAACCAAACATACGTAGGATGCAAACAGACGGCGAGCATGGCACAATAAAGAACGTCCTCTGGTTGCGGTAGTTTCAGTCTCAATGAAGACTTGAGAGACCGAGTCAACATGATCGCCATGATCAAGGTAGGGCCCAGCATCAACCCAACTTGGATCACTATCGTCGACTTTGCAATCGGTATCCAGGATAGCTCATTGCTTCCCATAGCGAGTCGACCGAAAAACAATGCCACAAGGATTGATAGACCGCACAGTACCGACTCGGCAGCGCTCGGGTAGTCTGCCCTTTGCAACCAAAGCCGTTTCAACCAGCCCTTCATGGTCAGTTTTTCCGTATCCGAAAAGAGAACAGATTCATTTTCGAATTGCTTAACAGCCCAACGGATGGCGAGCAAACAGCAAAGAACAGTAACACAGATCACTGAAGGCAAATAGGCTATTGCCGTCGAGTATTCCCCGTCCATAAACGCTCGCGAAAGCAGTATCGGCCCAGTGACTGGAACGATACTTGTCCCGGTGGACAGTACCATTCCTGGCATCATCGGTAAGATCACGAGCGGAAATCCCACAAGCATCAAAGGCATCAGATAGTACTGGCCTTCCTTGCTGCTTCGGGCCAAGCTTGCGACAGCCAATGCCAAAGCACTAAACATTGCGGACATCGGCAGCACGAGAATCACCAACCAGACAATTAGACCAGGCGAAATCGGGCCGAGTGCTCCCAACGTCGACGCAGGTGCTGCGTCAGCGAACTGCTTAAAAACGAACGTGGTTGTGACGAACATGCTCGTCAGATTCAATAGCGCCGTCGAAACACTAAAACACATTACAGTGAGTAGTTTCCCCCACACAATCTCGCGCCTGGTCGCTGGGCTACTTAGCAGAGTTTCAAGGGTTCCTCGTTCCTTTTCTCCCGCGCAAAGATCGATTGCTGGATAAAACGCCCCGGTCAATGCCCAAACAAGCAAAATGAATGGGAGTATTTTCGACCATACCAACGCTTGTTTTTGCCCGGTGGATGCAATGTCGACATGCTCGATCTTTGGCGCACTCCAAACCTGTTCATCGACGCGGACGGAGTGGAGGCGATTGCGAACCCATCCATCTTGCCAACGTCCGATATATTCCTGCAATTTTAGGATCGCCAATCGAGACTTTTCAACGCTTTGGTTACTGAGGACCAAAACAATCGGCTCCTTCGCGGATCCCCTGGCTGACGCTGCATCATTTCCAGGATTGTCGTTAGCTGTCGCCCCATCTAACGAACTTTCAGAGTCTTCATCGGAAACAAACAGGATTACATCAGCTTGGGCTTTCCTTAGCCAATTTTCTATCTTTCCTCGTTCGATTTGAGAAACAACGCCGGTGGCCGTTCGACCTTTGGCCTCGGATGGCTCTCCACCACTGGCACCAGCACGGTTTTGTTCGCTGCGAAGAACCGCATGAACTTCATTCCCTATACCCCACTGGTCTTTGGGTTTCATCCATCGAACACCATCGGCGCTCGTGATGGAACTGCCACTTTCTAATCCCGACAGATCCTTTGCAGCCCCAGAAACCTGCAACCACTCGGATTCGCCGACAACGGCGATCGACAATTGCGGTTGCCGCTTTACCTGAGCTAATTGCAGCATCATCAACCCCATGAAGGGGTACAGGAGGAGTGGCAGCACGCAGATGGTAAACATCGTGCGTCGATCACGCAGTTGATCTTTAAGCTCACGGATAAAAATCAGTCGAACATGATTCCAATTCATGAAAGCTTCCCTTGTGTCTGCAGCAGGGCGTCTTCGAGCCCTTCTAGAGGAGGCAAGGCACGGCCTTTTACCAACTCTTTTTCCGATTGGACGATCAACCGATAAAACAACTCCTCAAAGTCGCTGGTTCCGTGACGATCGGATAGCTCTTCTAAACTTCCAAAATCGAGGACGTGACCACGATGCATGATAGCTACGCGATCGCAGAGTCGCTCGACCTCACGCATGATATGCGTCGAGAACAGAATGCACTTCCCCTGTTCCCTGAGTTCCAGGATGATGTTTTGGAGCGACCGAGTCACGAGCACATCGAGCCCCAAAGTAGGCTCGTCGAAAATCATTACTGGAGGGTCGTGAATGAGCGCGCGTGCTACAGACACCTTCTGCCTCATTCCAGTCGACAATCTTCCGCCGGGAACATCTCTTAAATCGTTCATATTCAAGCGTTGGAAAACGGTCTCCATCCGCTCGTTAAGGACCTCGCTTCGAACTCCGTAGAGTCGACCAAAGTACTCCACAAACTCCCAAGGGGTCATTCGTTCATAAATCGCGGTATTGTTGGAGACAAAACCGATGGAGTACCGCACCATTTCGGCTTGAGTCGTAACATCAAAGCTCGAAACGAAGGCCGCGCCGGAAGTCGGATGCAGGACCGTTGCAAGTATTCGCATCGCCGTCGTCTTCCCAGCGCCATTGGGCCCGAGCAAACCAAATACCTCGCCTGCACGGGCAGAGAAACTCAAATCAGCGACAGCGACATAAGGGTCTCGAGAATGGTCAGCGTAAACTTTGCGTAAGTTTTTAACTTGGACCAATTCCATAGCGGGACACCCGGTGAAATTTCTATTCAGAAATCCTACCCCGATTAGGGGAAGACAAGGCAAATCGCCGAGCGATTTACGAGCCTATAGAGAATTACCACGCGGTTTCAGCAAGTCCCCAATCTATTCCCACATCGAGGACTTTATTCAAAGCTCATTTTTTTTAAGCGATTTTGATCGTCAGAATCGGAATAATCGAACTACCAGATTTCCCCGGCCGACAAGTCCATTTTTCGTTTTTCTCGGGAGTAATTTGCATGCACCTAAATGCAACCTACGGTTATGGAGTGCACTGATACTCAGGCATCGAAGTCAACCTTGTTTGAATCCACGGAAAAACACGTTATGACGACCCTCAAGTCAACTGGTCCTAGTCTCGCCGAAGTACTCGCAAATACCCAAATTCCAGCATTGCCAACCAGTGCCATGCAGCTCTTAGAGCTATCGCAAGACCCATCGAAGGGACCAGCGGATTACGCAAAGCCTATCGAGGCTGATGTCGGTCTTATGGGACAAGTTTTGCGATTTGTGAACTCGTCATACTTTGGATTCTCGCGAGAGATCTCGTCGGTTCAGCAAGCTTTGACACTGGTCGGTGTTAGGACGATTAAAAACTTTGCTCTCTGGAGCGCGGTCTTCTCGATCGTCCCCAACCCCAAGATCGGTCCCTTCGACTTGCGAGGTCTATGGCAAGACTCACTGAGACGAGCTTTGTTCGCCCGGGCGGTGGGTCGAGAACTGATGCTCATTAACGCAGAAGAACTTTTCGCGGCAGCTTTGTTGCAAGATATGGCGATTCCATTCTTGCTGAAGGCGTTGCCGGCTGAATACGAACACTTACTGAATCGCCGAGTGAGCGAAAAGCTCCGCCTCTCCTCGCTCGAGAGAGAGGTGTTCGGATGGGACCACGCCCAAGCAGCAGCCCAGCTGTGCCGGTCTTGGCACTTGCCCGAGGACTTTGCAATCCTCGTCGAACGCCATCCATCCTTGAATGAACTTCTCGGTGGAAGCAACCCTCAGATCGCCGCCGCCTGCGTTGCGATAGCCGCCCTTTTACCTGCCTGCAAGGACAAAGAATGGGCAGAAGAAGTAGTCTTTATCAAGGGCTTTGCGCGCATCGACGCGAAGCAGCAAATCAACTTGATTGAACTCCTGGGACGTGTAGACGAATCGATGGAAGACTTCGCTCCAATCATGAACCTCCCGATCCCAGAGAAACCGCTTTTGGCATATCTGGCATCCCCAGCGAATTAGGCGCCCCTCTGCTTGCGGATAATTTTTCGCTAAACTAGGAACACCTTCCGTATTTATTGCGGACCGAAAGACGTTCTCTCGAGAACGTCTTTCGTCATTTACTCCAGGCAGCGAAAAATCAGTATGACCATTTACTATTCAGTCGGCAGCCCCGAGCACGAATTGGGTGAGCAAGACTTCTTAAACGCGATCGATTCATGCTTGCACCAAATTGGGCGCGCCAATCGAGTGCTAGCGATACCACCAGACCACACCCGCTTGGACTCGCAAGCAGGACCGATCACAAGAGCTGCCCATCGATTACTTGGTCACAAGCTTACCGATGTCATGCCCGCATTGGGTACCCACGAAGCGATGAACGAAGGAGAGCTTCAGAAAATGTTCGGCGACCTTCCCAGGTCGTTGATTCGCATCCATCGTTATAAGTCAGATGTCGAAACACTTGGTTACGTTGACTCTGACTTCGTCGAATACGCAACCGAGGGCATTTACAAAAAGCCGTGGCCCGCCCAAGTCAACCGCATAATCACTCAGGGGGGGCATGATTTAATACTGTCGATCGGCCAAGTCGTTCCGCATGAAGTGATCGGGATGGCGAATTACACAAAGAACATCTTTGTAGGTACCGGCGGTGTTGCAGGCATCGACGATAGCCACTTCCTGAGCGCACTATATGGCTGCGAACGCATTATGGGACGCTGCGACAACCCCCTTCGACGCATCCTGAATCGAGGCGCCGAACTGTTCCTCACCCCATACCGGATTCTATACGTCCTCACTGTCGTTGAGTCCACTGTCGACCGTGGTTCCGTCGTTCGTGGACTTTTCGTCGGTGATGATCATTCCGTCTTTTTCAGGGCAGGTGAGTTATCCGCTCAGGTCAATTGCTTCCGGCTTGATCGAGCTCCTAAGAAAATTGTCGTCTGGATGGATCCTGACAAATACAAAAAGACATGGGTAGGAAACAAAGCCATCTATCGCACTCGCATGGCCATCGGAGATGGTGGAAAGCTCGTTGTGGTAGCCCCCGGAGTTGCTAAATTCGGCGAACAGCCTGAAGTCGACCAACTTATCCGTAAGTATGGCTATCGAACCAGTGAGGAGATCCTTGAGTGCGTCACTCGCAACGAAGATCTAGGCAACAACCTTTCCACGGCATCTCACTTGATCCACGGCTCGACCGAGAATCGTTTTACCGTTGAGTACTGCCCCGGCCCCCTCACACGAGAAGAAATCCGAAGCGTCGGTTATGAGTATGGAGAATGGGGGCACGCCATGAAGGAATATTCCGTTGCCGATATCAATGACGGCTGGCATGAGAGCCGCGAAGGCGAAGAGTTCTACTTCATTCGCAACCCTGGCCTCGGACTATGGATGCATCGGCAACACCGGCATGCATTCTAGGAGGGGACTTACCTCTTCCGGCGTCCCTGCGACCACCCGCCCAACACCGTTCCAAATGGATCAGCGGCGTTTTGTTCGTCGAAGTGGCTCGATCTGACCGTCCACTTCCATAGGGATCGGAAGTGCACTCGGAAGCTTACTCCGAAGCGTCAATGCCTCGGGGAGAGGTTGTGGAACTACCTTGCTCGACTCACCTTCGGGCACCATTCCACCTTGAGAACCAGAACCCTCACCCGAACCTTCGAGGACTGGCCGATTCATCGCATTGATGATGATCAAGATATCCAACGGAGATACCTTTCCGTCACCATCGACATCCAAATCTCCATAACTTTCCCCCTCACCTCGGGGCTTCACAATACCAGGACCATTGGTGTTGATGTAGTTGATGATGGTCAAAGGATCTAATGGGGTTACCTTACCATCGCCGTCGACATCCATAGGATTGACGTCATTGTGGTAGGGGGTTACATCCGGAATGACTCGCAACCGATCGGATCTTTGCAAACTAGTGCCGTTGTTTCTTGAGGTTGCAGTAAATGTAAGCTCAATCCAACCTGGCTCTTTATAAGTGACACTCGTCCCAGGCTTCAGTCGTACGACACCTCCAACCACTTCGAACCGTGGATCGGAAACGGAAATGTCGTAGATCTCGTTTTTGTCGGGATCAATGACCGATATATTTCCAACGACATAACCCGGCTTCTTTTCGGGGAGCTGACCACTCCCGGTCAACAGCATCCCGGTAGGAGGATCGTTTTGATCTCTCACTTGGACGGTAACCGTCTTCTTGATCGAATCGGCTAGAACCGCTTCGGTAGCCGAAATCACCAGCACCACGGCTTGCTCGGATTCATAATCAAGTGAGACACCAGGGGCCAGGACGAGCACCCCTCGATCGATCAAAAATCTTCCATCTGAAACCGTGTATTGGTATTGGCTGTCCGAGTCCTTATCGATCACACGAACAGCGCCGAGCGACACGCCAGATTTACCTTCATCGACGATCAAACTACTCGGCGTATCAATCCCTTCAGGCGGATCATTGACCGGTTGGACCTGGACTGTCAGTGTTTGAGGCAGAGACCAGTCGCGTCCATCGTAAGCTTGCACCACTACCGAATCGACACCATTCGCATTAGGACTTGGGGAATAGACACCACCGGAGGATGTTGCCCATTGCCAAGTCCCAATCGCTCCGGTGGCTTGGCGAATCACGTAAAAAATGGCATCCCCATCCCGGTCCTTCGCCAATTGGTCCAACCAGTTCTTAGCAATTGCGATCGGAGAATCTTCTTGCGTGCTGATACCAGGCAGCGCCTGCAAGGTCGGCTTGGTGTTGTAACCACGGCTTCGCACGCCAATCGCGACTTGATGAAGTACCCCTTCGCTAATTTCAGCAGCACTCGCTCCGGGCAACGCCAACGAGTGTCGGTATAGGGCACCATCACGAATCCCTACCAACGTATCATTCAGAAATCCCAGTGACCAATCGGTCTTGTCTGCAGCCATTCGCGAAGCGGTATCTGAGAACAATACGTCGAATTGTCTCTGCCATGTCTGGGTGGACCAGCCTAAAATCCTCGAAGGATTCGTCCGCGAAGAGGTGATCAACATTCCTCGGCTTGGGTCGAAGACGACCGGCCCCGCTGCATCCGATAGGGTGGCGACGTTAGGCAACCCGGGGCTATTGTCCAACACGATTGCTCCGGTCGCCGTAGTCAAGGCAATCTTGTCACCCGTTAGGTTACTGCTCGCAATCCGGATACTCGCTCCATCTCCTCCTCCGAAAGTGCGCTCCGCATAAAGTTCGAATCCGTCACCGATGAGGCGATAGGAGGAGATGCGTTGTCCACCGTCGACGGTTGGTTCTTGAGCAAAGAGGAATTGTCCTCCGCTGGCATATAGAGTTGCAGTAGGTGTAAGCCCATC
>VGZN01000150.1 GCA_016872635.1 Planctomycetota bacterium
GGCTTTGATTCTATCGACTCGAATTCGCTGGATGGCCAAGGGATCCGAAGGTTGAACGTTGGGAACAACGTACTCAATCAAATCTCTCATCGCGATCACTCGATATTTCTCCGTCGCCAGATACCGCAAGTAAGCTTCAAACCGATCGGCTGGGCTGCTGACCCAATCGTGCGCCGTGTCGGGGACTCCATGAAATTGGAGGATGGCGATGCGTCCCGGTTGTGCTGTTTTCACCGCTCGTACGAAATCTTCAATAGCCCAATCGGGACGTGCGTCGCCCGCCGATGGAAGCAAGTAAGTATGGTCGAGTCCTGGTTCGTAAGGGACACCTCTCCCATTTTTATAAGGGTATTCCGGTTCGCCACCTCGACGAGCGAAAAGAATCCCGTGCTTCTTCAAGGTCTCAAAGGCTGCCAAGGATCGTGCGTTCCCTGGCCAGGCAAAGGTCACTGGCGATGGGATCCTATGTTCGGCGCACTTCTTTTCGATCCCTAGCAACTGCTCAGAAAGCTGGTCGGCATTTCCATCGTTAATGGCCAAATGATCTCGGGTGTGATTACCAATCTCGAATCCATCCTCGTGCAATTGCCGAATTTCACTCCAGTCCATGTAGTCTTTCTTGTTGGTGGTGAAATCAAATCCCTCCGTGATAAAAAATGTCGCGCCAAAACCATATTTCAAAAGCAATGGTCGAGCGATCGTGAAGTGGGACTTGGACGAATCGTCGAAGGTCAGCACGACGACTTTGTCAGCCGGGCTTTTCAGAGCTGCCATTGACGATGGCACCGTCGGCCTTTCCGGAGATTGCGCTAGGGTCAACGGGCCCGCCCCCATCATGCCGCTCCAAACCATCAGCAATGAGGTTTGTAGAAAGCGAAATAGCTGGCGGCGAGTTTGGTGGTAGGAGCGAGTATTCGTGGGATTCATGGGAAGGGATGGGGCGGGATATTTACTGGGCGGGCCACGGGGTCGGCTTGATGGCTAGCGACGGGTTGTTTCAACTGCAAAGGTTCACCGATCTGCCTTGATTCTACCCCGACTGTGGGGGAACTACCCCCTCGACCTCGTTCCCCATGGGGACGCCCCTCCCTTTTTAAGAAAAACGGTTGACGATTTCATCAACTGTCGTATAATCGATTGTCGATCAATGAGTTAATTGATTGATGAATTGATCGGCATGGTGGATGGAGCGAATGGGTTTGGGATTGCCATCTAGGACTTGGAGTTCGGGGGCAGCGTTTGTGAGACAGAGGACCATGGACAACGAACCGACGCACGAATGCTTGGGGGAAGAGCACACTGGGAATGGTGTCCCCGTCCAGTTGCCAGACCCATTGGTCTGCAGTAGGACGGCTGCGATTTTCCGTGCCCTTGGCGACGTGAGTCGGCTTAGTTTGTTGTCGTTGCTCGCGCAGCGAGAGATGTGCGTTTCGGAATTGACGGAATCGTTGAGCGATAATCTGCCGGCCATCTCGCAGCGGCTGAAGCTATTGCGATCGGAGCGGATTGTTCGGTCGCGGCGTCAGGGAAAGCACGTGTACTACTCGCTCGCTGACAACCATATCGCCCAATTGATTTCGAATGGTTTGGAGCATGGGTCTGAGGAACCTTACGGTTGATTCAAACGCCTGAGCTTCGAGGCTAACGACGCAGTAGCAACCTCGATTTTTTTGAAATGAAATGACCGCGTCAAACAATTTTTTCACTGGCAACAGTTGGCTTGTAAGAAAGGAACTAGGAAGCGATGGGACACAATCACGAAAACCACGACCACGTGCATGGCGTTAACTGCGGGCACACCGCGATTCAGCACGGGGATCATGTGGATTATCTCCACGATGGTCATCTGCATCATCAAAACGGTTCGGGGGTCGTCGAAGAGCATGCGCTCGATGTGAACGCCAATAATCCAGAATCATGCACAGGGGGGCACGCGTGCAGCGGGCACGCAGCAGACCATGTTCACGGTCCTGGTTGCGGGCATCCCGCAGTGCCTCATGGTGACCATGTGGATTACCTTGTCGATGGCCATTTGCATCATCAGCACAATGGTCACTGCGATAACCACGGCAACGTTTCCATCGTCAAAGGTGGAGCTACCGTCACTCCCGAGGTCTAAATTGACTTAGGTTGTCCGAGACCGTCGCTCTGTACGGTATTTGAGTTCGCATGGTACACTTAGGGCCAGGATCGTTCATCGATTGTGAAAACACGATTTTTTCAGCGACAGGTGCTATGCGTCGAGCCATATTTCCCTTGGTACTGTCACTCCTTTTTACTCCAATCCTGAGCGCTTGGCTATATGGCCAGTCCGATGAACAGGGATGGAATTCGGTACCTATGGAGGCGTGGGCAGCTCAAGCCCGAGAACGTGGCGATGCGGTGCGTGGCGCGTCGATTTTTTATCAGCCGTCGTTGGCTTGTGCGACATGCCATCTTTCAAAAAGTAGTATGTCATCGACGGGCCCTGGGCTTGGTCACGGCAACGCGATTGCGACTTCGGACCGACTCACGGACGAGCAATTGGCCGAATCGATTTTGGAGCCATCCAAGACGATTCGGAAGGGGTACGAATCGACGACGGTCCGGACCGATGAGGGCGAGGTATTGACGGGAGTTGTTCTGGAAAAGGGAGATGATTTTTGGTCCCTTCGGAATGCCAATGGCGAATTGGTTCGCGTCAAGGTTTCCGAGATTGAGACTTCTTCGCAATCGCCTCAGTCCTTAATGCCGAGCGGACTGATCCAGCAGCTTTCCACCCGACAGCAGTTTCTCGATTTGCTGAAGTACTTGATGGAGGTGCGCGATGGTGGCCCTGACCGAGCTCGATCGCTACAACCGGACATGAGCCTCATGGCGGTAAAGATCCCCGAGTACGAATCTCAGATCGACCATGCGGGATTCATCACCGATTGGAATCGCGAGTCATTTTCTCGAGGTGCCGCAATTTATCAGCGTGTCTGCGCGAATTGCCATGGTACCAAAGATCAGTTGGGTTCATTGCCTACGGCGCTTCGATTCGCTGAAGGCAAGTTCAAAAATGGAAGTGACCCATACGCGATGTACCGTACGCTTACGCACGGCTATGGCTTCATGCCAGCGCAAACCTGGATGGTGCCATCGCAAAAATACGATGTAATCCATTACATCCGCGAGGCATTGATGGGGATCAATCCCAACGTGGATCCTGGGCTTGCGAAAGGGACCGATCTGACGGTTGAGTACTTACAGCGATTGCCCAAGGGGGATTCGAGGGGACCTGCTCCGAGTCAAATTGAGGTTTGGAGTGCGATGGACTATGGAAACCAGTTGACCCACTGTTACGAGATTCCGGGGGACAAGCTGAACATCGCTTACAAAGGCGTTGCGATGCGAATTGATCCAGGCCCCGGTGGGATCACTCGAGGTAATGACTGGATGATTTTTGATACCGATACGATGCGATGGGCGGCAGGTTGGAGAGTCGATGGGGACGATCCGAAGCAGCGATTTATTGATTGGCGCGATATTCAATTCAATGGAGAGCACGGTATTCATCCTCGGATTGTTGGGAAGACGGTTTTTTCTAACTCTGCCGGACCAGGATGGGCTGAACCTTCGACGGGCTCATTCGAGGACGATCGACGAGTCGTCGGTAGGGACGATCGGAGGTATGGTCCATTGCCAAAATCGTGGGCGAACTACCGCGGACTATTCCACCACGGCAGTCGCACTGTGGTCTGGTATTCCGTCGGTGATGCTGAGATTCTCGAGTCCCCAACACTTTTCGAATCCGGTCCAGATGTTCCTGTCGCATTCGCGCGCGTGTTGAATGTCGCTCCTCATTCCCAGACGTTGGAATTTCGCTTGGCTGATTTAGGGCCTAAGGACATCGATGCGACGATAGTGATGCCTCATGACGCGTACAGTGGCCCCACGAGTCAAACTATCTCGTCGGTCCATTACCTGAACTCCATAGCGTTTGGGTTGCATGGAAAGATTCATGGGTTGGAGTTGGTGAATCGAGATGGGCGATTGGTGGTCAAAATTCCTCCGAGTGAAACGCCGCGTCAATTCTTGGCATGGACCAGTGAGCCTTATGCCGAATCCGTGAAGGAAGCTGGGAACTCCCATTTGACAGAGCAGTTGCTTCCGTACCCTCTCGACCTTCAACCATTTCTTAAAAACGCGCCTTCGCGATGGCCGCAGGTGCTCGCGACGGAATCGAAGACTTCCTTCCAAAGTGGGGCTTTCGCCATCGACTCTTTGGTTGCCCCTGAACCGAACCCATGGCTCGCACAGATGCGGTTTACGGGCCTCGATTTCTTTTCCGACGGCAGTTTAGGTGTGAGCACTTGGGATGGAGATGTTTGGCGAGTATACGACCAGATGGAAACGGGAAAACTGAGTTGGACACGGATTGCCACAGGTTTGTACCAACCGTTGGGATTAAAGATCCTCGACGATACGGTCTATCTGACGTGTCGCGACCAACTCGCAGTCCTTCGACATTTCGATGATGACGGCGAAGCCGATTTCATCGAATGTTTGAACAACGATCATCAAGTCACCGAGCATTTTCATGAGTTTGCGATGGGGCTGCAAACCGATGAAGCAGGGAACTTTTATTATGCGAAATCGGGTCGACATGCGCTCAAGGCGATCGTACCTCAGCATGGAACACTTCTTCGCGTCGCTCCCGATGGATCAAAGACGGAAATACTCGCGACAGGGTTTCGAGCTGCAAACGGAGTTTGCCTCAATCCTGACGGGTCGTTCATCGTGACCGATCAGGAAGGATTCTGGAATCCAAAAAACCGCATTAATTGGGTGACTTACGATGAAGCGACAGGACCCAAGTTCTACGGCAACATGTTTGGTTACCACAATGTCACCGATTCCTCGGACTCAGCGATGGAGCCACCGCTTTGTTGGATCACGAACGCATTCGATCGCTCGCCATCCGAATTGATGTGGGTCGACAGTCCCATCTGGGGCGAGCTGCAGCATGGACTTTTGAATTTCTCGTATGGCTATGGGAAAATCTACTCAGTGTTGCACGAGCAAATCGAGGGCGTGCGTCAAGGTGGAATGATTGAGCTTCCCATCCCGAATTTTCCCACGGGTGTGATGCGTGGGCGTTTTCATCCCGGTGACCATCACCTCTATGCCTGTGGGATGTTCTCGTGGGCTGGAAATGCAACAGCGCCTGGAGGTTTGTACCGTATTCGTAAGTTGTCGGAGCCGAGCCATCTGCCGATTGGTTTGTCGGCTCGGACTGACGGGTTGCATTTGCGATTCGCGGAACCTCTCGCTGCAGGTTCCGTGTCACCCGAACGTGTGCACATCAAAGCATGGGACCTCAAGCGGAGCGAACGATACGGGTCGGACCATATCAACGAACGATCGCTCCAGGTGATCAAAACGGAACTCTCAGAGGATGGGACTTCGGTACGGATCGAGGTTGACGGTTTGAAGCCGACATGGGGTATGGAAATCCTCTATGATTTCCGATCTAAAAGCGACCAACTGGTCGCGGGAAAAATCCATAATACGATTCATCAACTAGGTGACTCTGACAAAAAGGCTAACGTACCCACCGAATAAAGCGACGGATGGGGGAACGCTGGCGAAAACGCGATTGAGGGCCAGTGCTTGAGGGCCAGTGACTACTGAAGTGCTGTTATCGGCCCGTTGCCATGGAAGAGCCTTGGAGCAGCCAATTGCGGCAGAGGTGTGGGACCGATGCTTCGTCGCGTAGAGAAAAAACAGGGAGATGGTGAGATGCGAGTGCAGTTGCTGTTTCAAGAAAGCTGTCTTGATGTTGATTGACGATAACGGAGACGGCAAACCCACGCCGTCGCAGCATGGCTAGGGCTAAGGCGCTGGGTTCGTCGATCTGCTGCACGATCACCAGCACGCTCAGCATACGAGGAATGCGGCTTTCGGACTCCAAAATCAATTCACTTAAGGAAAGTCCATCGGTGCGTTCTAATCGGGCCAGTGTTCGGTGGAGTTCGGCAAAATGTTCGGGGCTGCGATTGGCGGGTATGACGATGGGGCGAAGCCTGTTGCTCGAAGTACGCATGTCGAGATTTTCGGTGGCGGAAGCCCGATCGGTGTATGTTCCTCCGGCTGCAATTTCACGGATTCGGTCCGCCGCATCGCGACCATTGCTGATGAGGCCAAAGGGTTGTCCCATCGAGTAAAGCATATGAGCCATGGAGGCGGTCGCGGTCACGGCGAGATCGGTGCGGATAGGCTCGTTTTGCACTGGATTGGTTGAGGTGTGCATATCGATTAACAACGTTGCACCTTGGATACACGTTGGTTGAAAGACCCGGGTGTGGAGGGTACCTGTTCGTGCTGTTGCTTTCCAATGAACGCGGTTGATCGGATCTCCAGCTTGGTACTGGCGAATACCGACTATGTGCGTTGGGTCCTCCATGCCACGCTCCTCCAACCGCATTTCCCCCATCGGTCGACGATTGGAAACCTCCATTCCTTCGAGCGAAATGATTCGCGGAAGAACCGCAAGATATTGCGGTTGGCTAACGACTCGGTAACTACGGTGCAGTCCTAGTAGATCGCCGGTTTCAGTGATTGCAGGACCGATCTGATAATACCCGCGTCGACATGCTCGCAGCGAATACGTCATCAAGGACTTTTGGTGCGCGCGAAACGACTGAAGCCGAATCGATTGTCCGGTGCGTTCCAGTGCTACCGGAGGGAGTCGTAGTGCAGCCTTGGGAAGTCGATCTTCGACCAGGATCCAAGGGATCCAGTAACCGCTTTTGTTTTCGAGCTTGATTCCGACAGGAAACGAATCCCCAACTTGGATTTCAGTCTGTTGCAGTTGCCGTTCGACCGTGATTGCTTCGGACCATCGGCGGGAGAGGAATCTCGCGACCTCGATCACGATGAGCAGGGTACTTACCCCCAGTGCGAACAGATTAGCTCCGGTGAGCAGTCCGAAGAGCAGGAGCAGGGTAATGATGGGAACGATAGCCATCGATCACCGTGTGGGTTCTTCCAGGGTAGGAACTGCGATTTCCGAGATGATGCCATCGAGCACTTGATCGGCATTCAAGCGACGCAAGCGGCTTTCCGGGCGTAATATCAGTCGATGGCTCATAACTGGTCCTAGGATCCGTTTGACATCATCCGGTTGCACAAACGAGCGACCTCGGATGGCTGCCATGGCTTGGGCCGCCCGGAACAACGCGATCGTTGAGCGAGGGCCACCACCGAGAGCCAAGTCGGAATGGGCTCTTGTTTCGTGAACGATCTGAAGCATGTATTGCCGTACTTTGGGGTCGACGTAAACCTGCTTCACCAGTCGTTGTGCTTCGAGCAATTCCTCGACGGAAGCGACAGGGGTGAGCGTGTCGATGGGATGTTCGCCTTCGAGCAATTGGAGCATCCGCAACTCCTCCTCCATCGACGGATATCCTAGGGTGAACTTCATGAAGAATCGATCAAGCTGAGCTTCGGGGAGAGGAAATGTCCCTTCGTGATCGACGGGGTTTTGTGTCGCGATGACGAGGAATGGTGGAGGGAGGCGATGGGTTTTTCCATCCACGGTGACACTGGATTCCGCCATCGCTTCGAGAAGTGCGGACTGGGCGCGAGGCGTTGTCCGATTGATTTCGTCGGCGAGGAGAATATTGGCAAAGACGGGTCCGGGTCGAAACTCGAACTCGCTTGTCTTTTGATTGAAGATCGAGGAGCCGGTGATATCACCTGGCAGAAGATCGGGTGTGCACTGAATTCGCTTGAAACGCCCTCCGACGCTGGCAGCCAACGCACGAGCCAGCATGGTTTTAGCGACGCCGGGAACATCTTCAAGCAGGATGTGTCCACCCGAAAACCAAGAGACCAAGGACAGTACCAACTGCTTTCGTTTGCCAACGATGCATCGTTCGACATTCGCGATGATTTTTTTCGAAGTCTCGTGGACTGCGAGCGTTGGAACTGTTTGGGACATGGGTATTGCCCTAATGGACTGCCTTGAACGAAAAATGTGGGTCTCGACCTTGAATGGTCCTAGACTCGCACCAGTCGCCTAGGGAGTCTTTGGCAGATTGAGGATCGCGTAAGTGCCACTTTTGCCTGCAACGGCGATATCGGTGCGTCCATCCCCGTTAAGGTCCCCAGTCGCGATTTGCAAACCGATCCCAACGTGCCCACGTTCAATGGGCGATTTGTAGAACTGCCCATCGACGAACGAGTAGGCGTGAATTTCGGGCATGTCCTGTCCGCCTGGATCTCCGCCATTGTGAGCGTAGTAGCGTTTGCCGGTGATGATTTCATTCCGGCCGTCGCCATCGAGATCTGCCAACGCGATAGCGTGGGGTTGCGAAAAGGATTTGTCGATCGTTTTCTTATCGAATTCGATCGAGCCGTCCGCCTTGATTCCGGTTTGTCGCCACCAATACAAACCGTAATCATGGCCGGCACCGACGATGACGTCATTCTTCCCATCCTTATCGAGGTCTACCACCACCATAGGGATGCTCCCTTGGATATCCCAGTTTGGGTGGAATTTCCACTCGCCGTCCCAAGGCTTTTCGGGTTGCTCGTACCAGCCATGTCCAAGAAGAATATCATCGCGTCCATCGCCATTGATATCGCCAACACCCATCCCGTGTTGATTACCTGATTTGCCGATGACTTTATGCTCGATGGTATAGCTAGCTGCTTTGCCGTCGCGGTTGCCGTTGTCGACCAAGCGACCGATCGACATCGGATTATTCTTGTTCCAGCTATTCACGATCCAATCGGGGATACCATCGCGATCGATATCGTGCATCAATTGCGCTTCGTTTTCGGAAGCTTTGGTGTCGAGGAATAGATTGCGTTTCCATGTGTGTCCCAACCGCAATCCTTCGGGGCCAGGATTTTCGTACCAAGCGATCTCGGTGGGAAGGAATGAGCCTGCGATTACATCGAGTCGACCATCGCGGTTGACATCCAGGAGGAAGTCTCCATTGCTTTGGATATAGCCATTCCAGTCGTCGATGTTTCGAAGAGGTCTCGGCGTGAATTGAGGACTGGGGTACCAATTCCGGCCGGCGACGATATCTAGTTTGGAGTCACCATCGATATCACCGATCGAGCATCCTTCGTTTGCATCGAGCGTCAGGGGTTCGATCTGCCACCGGATTGGCAAGGGTTTTTCGGTTGCTAATGCGTCTTGTGAGAATGCATGGTTACAAACGCTCAAAGCGATGGCGCAGGAGGTGATCGTGCGCAGGAGCATGCGATTCAGAGAGGACCGTACGTTCATAAATCTATTGATCCGCGGATGCGTGAGGGGAGTGCTGACTTAGAGGGATTCATTGGCTTAGGGAGATGGAATTTTACTGGGCTGGAGCGAGTTGGTGGTCAGCAAGCCATTTGCTGATTTGCGATTCGCCATCGGCCACAAATTGCTCCATGCGATCTACCTCTACTGCATTGTTGCCTTGTTCGTGCTTGCGGAATAGGAAAAGGTACGTTTCATTCTGTGGACGATAGCGGTGAAAAAACCACTCGTTCTTCTTTTGGATAGCAGCTTGAAGTGCGTCGACCTGTTCCGGCTTGGTTGCGACTATCTTCTCGGCTCGGGGATTGGCAAACCCGAGTTGCGTCATGATTTCGCGTGCGCTCTTTTGGTAACCTTCGTCGCTCCAAGCGACACCTTCTTTTGTAAAGCGATCGTTGGGTGCAAACTTTTCGAGATCGATTAAACCGCAGTTATGATCTTTAGCCAGCTTTCGAATCGCTTCAGCGAGCTTTGACAGATTTTGGTTGTAGTATTTGGGATTCGGAAATTCCTTGCCGGCGTCTTCGCGTTGGCGCGGGATCACGAGGATAACTCGAGCATTGTGTTTTTTGACATCGTCTAGGAGTTTGTGGTATCCGGCAATAAACTCGGCGAGCTCTGCTTCGTTGCCGAAGGCTTCATTCTCGCCATAGCAGAGCATGATTACCTTGGGTGCAGCCATATCCAGATCCCGCATCAAACGCTGGTACCCATCGGCTCGTGCTCCGAATACAGCCCGCGCAT
>VGZN01000151.1 GCA_016872635.1 Planctomycetota bacterium
CGATCGATACTGCGATGGTTTTACCTCAAAAAGATATCACCGATCCTCAAGGGATCGAGATGGGCATTCGACGTGTTGCGGAGCGTATGGGAAAGCCCGTTGTGCTCTATTTAAAAATCGACCGATGGCTCTCACCTGCCGCGGTCGAACGCTTGGTACGCGATGGGATGGTCAGTTGGATCAAGTATGCTGTGGTCCTTCCCGATGCAAGTAATGATCCATATCTCCGCGAATTGCTGGATGTTGTCCCAGCCGAGTTGATGGTCAGCGGCATGGGAGAACAACCTTCGATTGTTCATATGCGAGATTTTGGAATGGCGGGTTTCACCAGCGGGTGTGTTTGCATTGCCCCAACGTTGTCCATGAACATGCTTCGAGATATCCAGCGAGGCGAATTTGAATCTGCCGATTCCATTCGAAGGCTCTTCGAACCGCTTGAGGACCTAAGGAATAAAACCTCTCCGATACGGGTGTTGCATGAGGCAGTCGCTGCGTCGGGGGTGTTGGACCCCGGACCTGTGATGCCGCTGTTGAGTTCGCTCACCAATGAACAACGGAACGATATCGAGGCCGCTGTAAAAACGCTAATGGCTCGCCCTTGTTGAGGCGAGCCATAGTCTGACTCTGTCTTGACCAACACGCGACACAACGGATCCCGCTATGTCGTTACTACGGCCGGGGTGACGAAGCTAAGAACAGTCGCTTGCTGAACACGCGGGTGAAGCCAACGTTGTTTGCTGTCGAGTTGGCGTTCACATTGATGTTCGAAATTTCAAGATTTCCAGCGGTACCCGCGGTGGTTCCTGGATTCGCCGCCTTGAAGACGAAATCGGTTGGTGAACTCGCACGGACCGTGTAGTTGCCTTGGCTCACGTTGCTAAACGCGTAATTTCCGTTGGCATCTGTGGTCGTTGTTTGAGTCACTGGAGAAGTTGCATTTAGAGGTGTTCCTGTAAGCGTGACGGTAACACCGGCAATCGCCCCGTCTCCCGTGTCATTGGTACTGTTTCGATTGCTATCGATGTAGACTTTGCCAGCAAAGCTTACCAAAGCCGGGGGAGTAACATTGGTGGTCACCGCACCGCTGGAGTTGTTGGCGTTGTTGGAGTCGTTTGCTGCGGTAACCGTCGCTGTATTGGAAATGTTACCGATGACGCTAGAGCCAACGGAGGTGCGAATCGTCACTACCGCTGTTTCACCTGGGTTCAGGGTGGGTATGGTTACCGATGCAGTTCCGCTGGTTGCAGTTACGGTGCCTGCGGTCGTGGAACCGATGAGCGACGTACCACTGACAAAGGTCAATCCAGTGGGCAGCGCGTCGCTGACCTGTACGTTAGTGGCTGTCGATGGTCCTGAATTGGTGACATTCAGTGTATAGGTCAATTCGGTACCTGCAGATGCCGTTGCTGCCGCCGACTTAGTGATTGCAACATCGTTTTGAGAGGAAACGGTGGTGGTGACACTAAAGGTGTTGTTGGTTGACGGTGACTCTACCGTTGACGTATCCGTTGTGCTCACCACCGCGGAATTGATCAAGGAACCGGCAGCGGTACCGGGAAGGATTGCTGCGACAATCTGGATCGAGCCGACGCTAGCTCCCGACGCGAGATTTCCCACGCTGAAAACCAAGTCATCAGGGTTGGCGGGGGTTGTGTCGGAAGCTGTTGCCGGGATAGTGATCGGTGTGCCTGCGACCGAAGCACTCAGGATACTAATGCCATCGGGGATATTGTCGGTGACTTGAACGCCGATTGCATCCGATGGGCCATTGTTATTGGCCGTGATCGTGTAGGTGATCGTATTCCCAGCGATTGCCGTTGCGGGGCCGGTTTTCGTAACACCGAGATCCACGGTTCGTGGAACGGTTGCACTGACCGATGCGGAATTGTTCCCGAGAGTGCTTGAGTTTTCAAAGTTAACGGTTGTGTCGGTCGTCGTGATAGACGCTGTGTTGGTGATGGTTCCAAGGGTCGCGTTGAGCACCACGCCGACGATGGTGATCGTCGTTTGAGCACCGGCACCCACCGCGAGGTTTCCAACATCGATGGTGATATCATCCGGATTTGAAGCCGTGGTGTCTTGGGCGCTGGCTGGAATAGTGATGGTATCGGTGACATCGCTGGAGGTTGCACTTAGGATGCGGATACCATCCGGCAAGTTGTCAGTAACACGAACCGTGGATGCTGAATCCGGTCCATCATTACGAGCGACGAGTGTGTAGGTGAACGTCGAACCAGGAGGTGCAACAGCAGGAGTGGAGGTGGATGCAGGTGTCGTGGTGATCGCTTTGGTGACAACGAGGTCGATCACTCGCTGGACAGAGTTGTTTGCATTGTTGGTAACAGCCGCCGAATCATCCGAATCCGCTGACACCGTGTTGGTGATAGTTGTTCCGACAAAGCTGGAAAGGACCTGTGCAATCACTGTCACGACGACATCGGTATCTGCGGACGGAGCATCTACATTAACGTTCGGGACATTGACTACAAAGCTATCTGGATTGGAACCTGTTCCTTGAGTAGGAGTAGCTGTACCCACGTTTGAAACGACAGACACCAAATCGAGACCTGCTGGCAGAGTATCTGAAATAACCACGTTGCGAGCCGTCGAAGGGCCTTGGTTCTGCATCGTGATTGTGTAGGTGATGTTGCTGCCGAGCTGAACAGCCGTCGGTGTACCAACCTTGGTTACGGCAAGGACTGCGTTTCGTGTGACGGGGAGTGTCGAGGTACCAGTGTTCGTAAGAGTATTGGTTTCGGTCCCCAAGCCAGAGATGGTGGCTGTGTTCGTGATTGATTCTGGCGAGCCGGTCCCCACGGTATCGGGGAGAACCTTAGCGACGATGGTGATTGTGCGTTGCGTCGTTCCGCTCGCGACGAGGGTGCCGATCGTTACCGTCAAATTGTCAGGGTTTGAACCCGTTGTGTCTTGCGCGGTTGCTGGAATAACAATGGTATCACCGACAGTGCTCGATGTCGCACTCAGGATTTGGATTCCGTCTGGGATATCATCGGTGATAACAACCCCGGTTGCTGGTCCTGGACCATCGTTCCTTGCAGTAACCGTGTAGGTGATGGTGGATCCTGCGGCTGCCGCCGTTGCCGCGGTCGTTTTGGCGACCGTCAAGTCATACTGGGAGAACAGGCCGATGTCGACGGAATTGTCGCTGTTTGGATTGGTGTCTCCATCATTGATTGGAGCCGAGCCTGAAACCAACGTAACCAGTTTCGAGACCACACCACCGCCACCGATGGCAGTACCCGTATTGCTGTTGTTCGTTGGGCCGACTGGGACCGTGGAGCTCACTACGTGACCAACGGCTGCACCCGCACCAATGAACTGGGTCGACGGAATCACCACAAAATAGTCGCCAGGCAAGAGGCTAGTGAAGTTATACACGCCCGATGAATCGGTGGTTGTGGTGATCGCATTGCCGGAGCTATCGAGTGCGGCATTGTCCGTGCCAGGATTGTAGACACCGTTCCCATTGGTGTCGGAGAACAATTGCATTTGCACTCCTGCGACCCCAACCTCCGCTGGAGTTGCGCCGGTGTCGAAGAGACCGTTATTATTTCGGTCCGCGAAGACTTGATCACCGATCGACATTGGGGTCAAGTTCGCGAAATTGCGAGTCAGTACCGTAGGACCAGAAGTCGCAAAAGTGTCGATAATTGCGTCTGCGGCATTCGGTCCGGTGATCTCAAGTTGAATAAAGCCAACCGATGCAAAGTTCGCGCCGGTACCACCGTTGACAGTAAAGTCTGCGAACGGAACATCCAGCGTCTCCGTAGCAGCCGCTCCCACCGTGACCGGGATTGAAACCGTCCTCGTCGAAGAGTTTGCTCCATTGCCCACCCGAATTGTCAGCGATGTCCCGGTTTCACCACCGATAAGAAATCGAAACGCATTCGCGGTTCCAGCAGAAGTCAAGTCGAGATTGCTCAATCCCGACGACGCAACGGTCTGAGCGTCGGAATCGATTCCATCGTATGTTACGATGCGGGTGCCGTTCGCTCCCGCGCCGACATCGATGACTAGAACGCCAGGGTTCGATACGTCATTGGCTGCGACGCTGACGTTTCCAGATGTTGCGTCAACGTAGATGTCGCGTTCACCACCGACAGACTCCGAAGCAACGAGTGCCGATAAAGCTGGAGTAGAGCCAGGGAAGCTCGCGTTGACCACCTGTTGGGTGGTATTGAACGTGTCAAGCGTGGCAATCTGCGTTCCCTGAACGTCCCCCGATGTGAGGGTTACAGTCTGAACGCGCTGGCTGGTGCGTTGTACCAGACCGCCGGTTGGTATCGATGTCTGAACGACAAAATAAGTGCCGGCCGTAGAAGTGCTAAACGAGTAAGCACCCGTCGTTGCCGCACTGGTTGTTGTCGCGGTAACGGTATCGTCACCTCCGCCATTATTGTAGATTCCGTCCCCTCCGTCACGAACAAGCGCGACAGTGACTCCTGACAGCCGGGGATCGCCACCACTCAGCCCGTTGTCGTTGACGTCATGGTAGACAACGCCCTGGATATCTGCAGCCAGCAACTGACGATTTTCGAGCAACTCCAACTTGAGCTTTCGTCTTGCTCGATTCTTCCGCGACTCTAGTCGTTCAGAAAGATCTGTTCGGCGACCGCCACGAATTGCTTCGACGATTCGGTGCAAAAGTCCAGCCATCTGTTCTCTCCCCATTACCTAGCGACACTTCGTACATACGACTGGAGGTCCCGAACATCGAGTGGACACCGACATTTGGACTTTCCTGCCACCGGATCAGATATCAATTCATGATGCGAATGCTAGCATAGCAATCCGTCGGGCGCTGTTCCGCATTGTTAATACACAAAGGCTTGCATCGACATTCAACGAGGCAAGCCTTTGAGATTTTTTGGGTTAACAAGTCGATTGTTTTCACGCTCAGGTCGGGGGATTACCAGCGGTATTCACCACCGACGCTGACCCCTTGCACCCAATAATCGGTGTCGCGTAGAACGAATCCGGGCCCCATGAATGCTGCTCCAGCGATAGGAGGTGGGAGCAGATTGGTATTCACGGTGGAATCGATCTGGTCGCCAGGGCGAAGGACGTTGCTCCAGTACAAAGCTGAGTAGCCGACGTTGAGTTTTAGTCGTTCCGTGAGTTGGTATCCGATCGTTGTACCGATTTCAGGGACCACGCCGAATTGGTTTTCAGTATAGCGACCGATATTTCGGCCAGGTTGAGCCAACAGCCCTCCGTTGACAGCAGCCGCGTCGACTGGGCTTTTGGTCGTTCCCGCGATCGTAAGTGTTTGAAGTGTATTGCCGACATTGAGTCGCAGCAGGTTATCCATCGACCAGTAGCCGCGTCGACCGAGCCATTGGAATCCAAACTCAGCACCGTTGAACTGATTGAAGGTGGTGAATGAATCATTGATGAGGAATGATCCAGGATTGTTGACATCGGTCGAAGAAAGGTTTTCGGTGATCGATAAGCCTTCCTCGAGTTGCATGTATCTCCAACCAAGCGTGGCGTCGATTCTCGACTGAGCTGGGATCGGACCGCAGTCCCACGGCGAGCAAGCAGCTTTGCTACTGCAGCAGAGGATGTGGCGGAAGCGAACCGCGGCTGACTTCAATTGCGATGTGGCTTCGAGGTAACGCGTCCGCTGAGTAGTCCTGGGAACGCGACCAGTTCCGAGTCTTGGAGCCCGGTGTTGTTATTGTAAAAAGGTCGTGCCAGAATCGGGGAGCCGCTTGATGTCGAATCAAACATCTCGGACTGTTGGCCGAATCCAAAGTATTCCCCTTCTGCGCCGTAGTTGGGACGTATGGAACTCCACAATCCTACTCGCACTCGAGTGCCGTTCATCGTATCAGTCAATGTGTCGTTATTCCCACCGAAGAGGGTCGATGCATTGGGGAGTACCCCCGCTGCGGCTTGAGCAGTCCCTGATGGTGAGGTGGTCACCAAAGGTGGCAGATTCATCCCGCTAGCGAACCAACCGAGGTAGTCGACACTGACCCAGCCATGGGAGGGAAGTCGGATACAAAGCTGCCGTCCACCATTGCCTCCGGTGGGATCACAAAGGTCGAATCCGAAACGGCTATCGATGGTTCCGCAACTGGTGCACCCAGTGTCACCACAACTGCTGCAGTGACCTGGAGCATCATCTTCGTAGTAAATTTCGCCATCCTCGTAGACTTCGGATTCGTCCATGACAACCGGTGTTTCGTCGTAAATGACTTCAGGCTCATCCATCACCGGCCCCTGCATACGCCTGGCGGAAGCCAGGGGGCTAGTCGGGCGAGCGGGGCGAGGTACCCCCTGGCTTCGCAAGTTGGAACTCCCCGGGCCAGCCATCCTTGGCATGGTGCTAGTTCCACCGTGTCGGATTTCCTGAGCGATGACGCTCAGCGGACAGGAGGCGAGGATTAATGCAAAGCAGATCGAGGCAAAGCGGTTCACGTCAGTTGCTTCCGTGCTACGTGGACTTGAAAAACTTGCCGAACCTAGTGTTCGGCTTGGCTCTTTCTGTGGGTATCAAGGAACCCGGCAGATCGGCTTTCATTGGTATCGATCCCCTAGCCCGCATTCTTCACTTTTTCCGCATATTTTCCCAAAGAGGAAAAGATGCTCCACAAGGAAATTTCAACGCAAAATACCCGCCTCGTCTGATTTGCGCAGATTTCCTCAGGCACGGGTTTCGTGGTGGCTGAAAGCGAGCCACTCGCTGGTCCAGCAAGCGAAACAAGGGTGAAACTATCTTTGATTTTTCATTCGTTCACCCGTCAAACCGCATTATCGCAGCCAATCGGCTTGGCTATAATCCAGGGTAATATCGCCTAGAAGGGGGCTACCGGGATAAACCCCGCCGCTCCGCAAAGGGGATCGTGTTGCCGTTGGGGGTAACTAGTGGCGTTCTCAAGCACCTTGGGGTTGCGTGAAGCGACAGATTTTCCTAATCAGCTCGTCTTGTTATCTCTCTAAACGGGATCGAGCAGGCGTTGGCGTCCGACGGGCGTGAACGTGGATAGGCGCTCCAATATTCCCACCCAGTTTCAACTTTCGCAGAGACAATTGACTCCAATGAATACTTACAGTCTCGATTACATCGACGACTTATACGTTCGATACATCCAGGATCCTTCCAGCGTTTCCGAGGGATGGCGAAAGTACTTTGAAGAGTTCTCTCTTTCGACCCAATCGGAGAAATACATGGCGGAAGCTGAGGTGGACACCAGTCCATCGGTCAGCACGAGCACGATTCCGGACGCACTGTGGTTAGCGAGGATGCAGGAGCGGGTCGATCAGTTAGTTCGAGAATACCGCGTGCGCGGTCACTTGATGGCGAAACTGGATCCGTTGGGATTGAGCCGAAAAGGCCCACCGGAATTGGACCCAAAATCGTATGGCCTCACCGAAGAGGATTTACGTAGACCATTTACGGGTCCGGATATACAGTACACCAATGGTCGGACTCTCGCGGATATTATCGAAAAGCTTCGCAACACGTATTGCCGTAGCATCGGTGCGCAGTTCATGCACATCGACAATCGAACCATTCGCGATTGGCTTCAACGGAGGATGGAGTCTAGCGAAAATCGACTACAGCTTTCGAGAGATGTCCAAGTTCGTATTTATACGAAGCTTGCGGATGCAACGATCCTCGAAGAGTTTATTCGAAAGAAATACACCGGAGCAAAGACTTTTTCCCTCGAAGGCTCCGAAAGCCTGATCCCGTTGCTTGACCGCGCCCTTGAAAAGGCTGGGCAACACGGAGTTAAAAGTGTCGTTATGGCAATGGCACACCGCGGCCGATTGAATGTGCTCGCGAACATTATGGGTAAACGAGCACAAAGTATTTTCTGGTCGTTCGATGACCCCAATCCGGAGTTATTCCGCGGTGGTGGCGATGTGAAGTACCACATGGGATACAGCAACGACTGGACGACCAGCACGGGCCAGAAGGTTCATATTTCGCTCTGTTTCAATCCGAGCCACCTTGAGTTTGTGAACCCTGTCGCTCTCGGACGATGCCGCTCGAAACAGGATCGCGATGGGGACGTTCATCGCACGGAGAATATGACGATACTTATCCACGGCGATGCTGCATTCATCGGCGAAGGGGTCGTGCAGGAAACATTGAACTTGAGCGAACTGCCTGGGTACCGTACCGGTGGAACGCTTCACATCGTGTTGAACAACCAAGTCGGATTCACGACGGAGCCCGACCAAGGGCGCAGTTCAACCTACGCGACGGACATCGCAAAGATGCTCGAGATTCCCATTTTCCACGTCAACGGCGAGGATCCCGAAGCGGTCGCGCAAGTCGTAAGTTTGGCCATGGACTTCCGGAAGGAATTCGAGAAGGACGTGGTCATCGATTTGTATGCTTACCGAAAGCTCGGGCATAACGAAGTGGACGAACCACGTTATACGCAGCCCTTGATGTACGCAGCTATCGATGCAAAGAAGGGGGTTCGGGAGAGCTACCTGGAGCATTTGCTCAGCATGAATGGGATGACACGTCAGGAAGCAGATGGGATCGCAGAAGCCCGTCATGCTCAATTGAGTCGCGAGTTCGAACTCGCCAAGAACGAGCCATTTGTCTACGACTTGCAAAGCATGACCGGTTATTGGGCAGGCTACTTTGGTGGCCCGGAACCCGTCGGTGAAACGGTCTCGACCGCGGTCGAGACGGGGCGTGCTGCACAATTGATCCATCGCCTATGCGATATTCCTTCGCACTTCAACCCACACAAGAAGATTGCTAGGGTTTTGGAAGAACGCCGCGAGATGGGGACCGGAAAGAACCGGTTGGATTGGGCTACTGCCGAAGCCATTGCGTTTGCATCCCTATTGGTCGAAGGGCATCCCATCCGGATGACCGGACAAGACGTCGAACGCGGAACGTTTTCCCATCGTCACGCGGTGCTCCATGACATTGATAATAACGCCAGATTCATGTCGTTGTCGCACATCGCTCCCAATCAAGCTCGCGTAGAGATTGTGAACAGTCCACTTTCAGAAGCTGCTGTTTTGGGGTTTGAGTACGGTTACAGTCTTGATTGCCCTGAGGGGTTGATCCTTTGGGAAGCGCAGTTCGGCGACTTCTGGAATGTCGCACAGTGCATCGTGGACCAGTTCATTACCAGTGCTGAAGATAAGTGGAAACGGCTTAGTCGCCTCGTCATGCTTCTGCCACACGGGTTCGAAGGTCAAGGTCCTGAGCATTGCAGCGCCCGGCTAGAGAGATTCCTGCTGCTTACCGCTGAGCACAATGTGATCGTCGCTCAACCATCAACGCCGTCACAGTACTTCCATCTGCTTCGCCGACAAGCGAAATCGAAGTGGAGTAAACCACTGATCGTGCTGACCCCAAAGAGTCTTCTTCGGCATCCAGGATGCACTTCTACCCTTGCTGATCTCGAGCAAGGTAGCTTCCGGAAAATATTGCCCGACGATAGGCCTGCTGATGCAAATACCGCTCGCGTAATTATGAGCACGGGCAAGGCTTATTACGACTTGTTCGAAGAGAGAAAACGACTCGGGAAGGACTCCGTTGCCTTGTTGCGGATCGAGCAGTTCTACCCGATGGATACCTCCGAAGTCATGGCAGCACTTTCCCAGTATGCGACCGGGACCCAAGTGGTTTGGTACCAGGATGAGCCGAGCAATATGGGGGCTTGGCAATTTGTGAAGATGCGTTGGGGGGATGAAATTGCAAAACGTTTCCCGCTCTCGCTCGTTTCCCGACCGGAATCTGCGAGTCCCGCGACCGGTTCATTGCGGTCCCACAAACTTGAAGAACGCGAGATTCTGGCCCAAGCGTTCGCGAACGTGTAAATGGTTTAGGTATGAGCCAAGATCCCAAAACGCAAAAGCCAATTGCTGCGTCGGTCCAATCGGATGCAGCGCAGCAGCCCACGGTTCATCGCCCGGTCGATATAGCGTTCGATTGCCTTCCCCTGCGCAGCTTCACTCGCATGGACCCTCCAATCGATGCGTCACCCGCGTTGATTGCAAAATGGGAACGGATCAAAAAG
>VGZN01000152.1 GCA_016872635.1 Planctomycetota bacterium
TGTCGCCGCCGCAGGCGCAACCCAACTCTCCGCGAAGAGCTACGCCCGTGTTCTCGGCGCCAACGATCGCCTCGGAGTTGGATTGATCGGTGGAGGTGTGATCGGCAAAGCCCATATGGGTGTTATCAACAACCTCAAGGAAAAGAACAATCTGCACCCCGTCTGTGTCGCGGATTGCTGGAAAACCCGTGCCGATGAAGGCAAAGCGACCATCAACGCCGATCATGCGGAAACCGATTACCGCAAATTACTCGAACACAAAGACCTCGATTACGTCATCGTCGCTACCCCAGAACACTGGCACTGGACCATGACCATCGATGCCATGGACGCTGGAAAAGCGGTCTACTGCGAAAAACCCTTGACCCACACGATTCCTGAAGCCCAAGCGGTTGTCAAAAAACAGAAGGAAACCGGCCGACCGATCCAAGTCGGCGTGCAAGCCATGTCGGACGATAGCTACATCTCGGCGCGGAACGCCATCCGCGATGGAATCATCGGCAAAGTACTTCAAGCGCAAATCGAATACGTTCGCCGCTACAGCGAAGGTGCTGGTCCATGGCGTGAACCGCAACTCGTCGAATCTCACAAGAATAAACCTGCAGATCTCGATTGGAATGCATGGCTTGGGAGCGCTAAGAAAATCGATTGGAATCCAAACCACTACTTCGAATGGCGCTGCTACTCGGCCTACTCAGGTGGTATCTGTACCGACTTGTTCATCCACCGCATCACGCGAATCATGCGCGCATGCGATCTCCTCTTCCCGCGACGGGTTGTAGGTATGGGTGGTATTTGGCAATGGCCAGATGGACGTGATCTCCCAGACAACGTCGAAATGATTTGTGAGTATCCTCGGGGAATGACTGTTTATGTCCTCGGAACTATGGGGAACCGAGTCCGTGTCGACCACTTGATCCGAGGCTACGGCGGAACTCTATTCTTTAACAACGATGGTTGGATCGCCAAGGACCCTGATGGTAAAGTCCTCGGTCAACACAAGAAGACCGGCGGTGAAGACCAAAACCTTCACCATACGAATCTTCACAACCATCTGCGCAATGGCGAACCGCTCAACTGCCCGATCGAGTTGGGACTCGCTGGAGTCGTCGCTGTGAATATGGCCAACGAAAGCTGGCGCACCAATCGCATGATGGGTTGGGACAGAGCCAACGAAAAGATGGTTCCAGCGGATATCCTCAACGAAGGCCACGAACCCGAAAAGGTTTAGTCGCCCTCTTCGTCGTGGACCAAGTAGTTACGTAAACCGGGATACTTCGCTATCCCGGTTTTTTTATCGCTCGGATCTCCACAGCACAGGTGATTCATACGATCGAGAGCAGAAGGGAAATGAACTGTGACTCGCAAGACAGGTAATTCAACAAGCGACCAGGGCGACCCTGTATCTGTACGTGAGCTGTTCATCGTCGAAGGGGAATCAGCAAGTCTTGCTGTAGAGCGGGTGTGCAATCGGAGCATGCAGTCGGTGATCGCCATGCAAGGCAAGCCGCTAAACGCTTGGAAGGCCCCCCAATCCAAAGTCGAATCTTATCCACTCTTTCGCGAATTGATAGATCGATTGGGTGGCGGCATCGCGGAAGCCTTCCGACTCGAGAGCATTCCTTGGCAACGCGTGATCATGCTTTTCGATCCCGATGCCGACGGAATTCATTGCTGCGCGTTGATGCTCTGGTTTTTCCACCGATGGATGCCTGAACTGCTCGCGCACGATTACGTCTTCACAGCAGCAGTACCAATGTGCCAGTTGCATTCTGAGTCATTGCGCGCCACACGGTATCCGACTTCGGACCAGGAAACGCAAAAGATCATGCGTGAATGGCGTTCTCAGGGTGCCGACGACATCGAGCGACGGCCTTTCCGAGGACTGGCAAGCCTGGGCTCGGAACTCTTATTCGAACGCTGCGTAGACCCCAAAACACGTTTGCTCCGGCAACTGAGAGCGGCCGATGCAATCGCTAGCCTCCATGTGTTCCAGCCTAAATCGCTACGATCCGACGAATAAGCAATCGGAGTAAGCTTCGCATTATCTCGCCGGCGTTTTCAACAAATCCTTAAGGATCAGTAGCGTCGCATCGATTTCAGCGTCGGTTCCGACGCTGATTCGAAGGCCATCGCCCCACGGTTGGTAGTTCATGTGCCGCACCAAGATCCCCCGCGATTTCAGCTGCTCATAAAGTGGTGCGAGAGGGCGGTCGCTACGCGTACACCACACAAAGTTGGCATGCGATTCCCCCACATCAAACCCCATCGCGCGCAGTTCGATTGTCATCCGTGCTCGAGTTGCACAAATCTTTGAAACATTTTCACGCAACCATTCCTGGTCGGTAATCGCGGCAGTAGCACCGGCGATCGATATTGCGTCGGTGTTGTATGAATCCTTGACCTTTCGAAGAACTTCGATGATCGACTCGTGAGCGACCGCGTACCCGAAACGCAAACCAGCCAACGCGTAGGACTTGCTAAGCGTTCGTGTCACCATGATGCGCGGATCGCGCGTGATCAACTCGATGCAATTGTTCGGCGCAAAATCAACATACGCTTCGTCGACGACCACAGGACAATCCACCGCTCGAGCTAGCTCAAGAATCGCATCGTGCGGTACTAACGTACCACTCGGGCTATTTGGATTGGGCAAAAAGACGAGCTTCAGTTTGTCGCCACTGATGTAGAACTCAGGGGCTAAGCCGAACGAGGTGGTGAACGGAATTTCCTCGAACGCAGCTCCCTGCAATTGGGCCAAGGTTCGATAGAGAATGTAACTAGGGAACGGAAGCCGCAGTACCTCTCCCTCGCCGACAAAAGCTCGGGTCAGAATGGTCAGAATATCATCGCTACCGTTGCCGCAAAGGATCTGGTCCGGAGACACACGGACAGCGTTGGAACTGAGCACTTGGGAGGCGGCCAATCGAAAGCTTGTGCCGAGCGGGTCTGGGTACCGCTCCAGCCGCTCGGTCGCTTGGACGATCGCGTCTTTGACCTTCGCGCTGGGCGGGTAGGGACTTTCGTTCGTGTTGAGCTTAATGACCTTGGCAGCGCCCGGTTGCTCCCCCGGTTTGTAGGGGGGCATGGATACAATTTCAGGTCGGAAGTATTTGTGGAGATTCGTCATGGTGTGATGACTGATGTTTTCGGCGGCCAGATCACATATTGGCGATCATTTTAAGGCAGATTTCTTGTATGACACGGGGATCCGCGTTCCGGTTCTTCTTCTTAGCTTGGCCGACCAAAGCCGCGACCGCTTTCGTATTCCCAGCTTTGACTTTGTCGATCACGTCAGGATTTTCAGCGAGCAGTTCCTTGCACAAAACCTCCGTCTCCGAAACATCGACACGGACAATGCCTAACAATTCGATAGCGGTAGCCACTCCGATCGATGGGTCGTCGAGAATTTTTGCCAATGCCTGCTTGGCTTGACTGGTGTCAACTTTCCCCTGCTCGATCGCTACGAGCAACTCAGCGAGTTTCGGGGCTGGGATCGGATAGTGATCGATGGAGGTATGGTGGTCATTCAAGTGCCTGAGGACATCCTGGAGCATCCACGCCGACGCACGTTTGGGGGTTGCACCGGCTCGGACCAATTCGACGAAATACTCGACCACGTCGCGACCTTGCTGGATCAATATCTCCGCATCGGTTTCTTTTAATGCATGGGTGTGCAGCAGAACATTCCGATAGCGGTCTGGTGTGAACTGCGACTCACTCTTGGCCGACTCCCGTTGCTGCTCCGTCAGTTGGACGGGTACGAGATCTGGACAAGGAAAATATCGGTAGTCGGCAGCATCTTCCTTTTCGCGCTGCAGATCGGTCTGTCCCAAAACATCGTCCCACCCGCGGGTCTGCTTGGGCGATTGTCCCATCGCCAATCCGGTACGTAGAAATTCTCGATACTGTCGCTCTACTTCATACTCGATCGCTCTCTCCACAGACCGAAAACTATTAAGATTTTTGATTTCAACAATAGGTGTCGGAATGGTCTCGCCATCCCGTTCGATGTGAAGGTTCACATTGGCATCGGCGCGCAATGATCCTTCTTGCATGTTGCCATCCGAGATCCCTAGATAGACCATGATCAATCGCAGTTCGGAGAGATAATCCTTGGCCTCCTCCGCGCTGGATAGGTCGGGTTCGGATACGATCTCGAGGAGTGGTGTCCCCGCTCGGTTGAGGTCGATTCGAGTATCTGCCCGACCGGCGCGCTCATCGTGCATGCTCTTCCCCGCATCTTCTTCCAAATGCGCTCGCACCAATCGGATACGTTTCACCATGTTCTCGCTCAACGTCGCTGCCTCTGCAGCGTTGTCGCTTGGAACACGAATAGGTATGTCCAAATACCCACCGACGCAGATCGGCAAATCGAACTGGCTGGTTTGGTAACCTTTTGGTAGATCCGGATAAAAGTAGTTCTTACGATCCCATTTAGTGAACAGCGCGAGTTCGCAGTGGAGGGCTTCACCAGCCCGGGCCGCCAGTTCGATCGCGTGAAGATTGAGTACGGGAAGGGCACCAGGCAGTCCCAAGCAGACGGGACAAACCTGCGTGTTCGGGCTCTGACCAAATCGAGTGCTGCATCGGCAGAACAGCTTCGTCTGCGTCTTGAGTTGGACGTGGACTTCGAGTCCGATCACGACGCGATATGCAAGCGGTGAGTTGGTCGAGGCGGAGTCACTCATGTCTATGAAGCTGCAAATGCTGGAGGGATCGAGGGGACATAGCCGGTTTGCTGCTGGTACCAATGCCCGGCCGCTAGCAGCGTCGACTCTCGAAGCGGTGGTGCTTGCAACTGCATCCCGAGTGGCAATCCCGATCGAGTCTGGCCGATTGGAATCGAAAGTGCGGGGATCCCCGCCAAATTGGCTCCAACCGTGAATAGATCTTCGAGGTACAACTGGACGGGGTCGTTGATTTTTTCGCCCAACCTGAACGCAGGTCTTGGAGTCGTCGGACCCAGCAGAACATCCACCTTCTCAAAGGCTGCGTCGTAATCCTTGCGGATCAAGCGACGCACTTTCAATGCCTTGAGGTAGTACGCATCGTAGTAACCTGCACTCAACGCATAAGTGCCCAGTAAAATTCGCCGGCGTACTTCTGCCCCGAATCCTTGAGATCGCGTGTTCTCATACATGCTTTCCAAGGGGGATGCACTTGTGGTTTTAGGATCCGGCTCTGCGCGGAATCCATAATGGGCACCATCGTAACGGGATAGATTGCTGCTGGCCTCGCATGGCGCGATGATGTAGTACGTCGGGATACAATACTTCGAATGCGGCAATGAAATATCGACAATCGATGCTCCAAGTCGCTTGTACGTTTCAATCGATGCGTGGAGGGCTTCGCGAAGTTCGTTATCGAGCCCATTATCCTCAAGATGCTCGCGGACAACTCCGATGCGGAGATTCTTCGGAGCTTGGCGAATTTCCTCAGCGTAGTTGGGGACTGGATCGGGCAAACAGGTCGAATCGCGCGGATCATGACCGGCGATCGATGTGAGCACCAGCGCGAGATCCTCTACGGTATGTGCGAAAGCACCAGCCACATCGAGACTACTTCCGTACGCGATCAATCCATAGCGGCTAACGCGACCGTAGGTCGGTTTGATACCACAGACTCCACAAAAGGATGCAGGCTGCCGAATCGACCCACCCGTGTCGGTCCCGATTGAAGCCGGGGAAAGCCCCGCAGCTACCGCCGCTGCTGAACCACCACTACTTCCGCCACATGTGCGTGAATTATCCCATGGATTGCGGCTTGGACCGAAGATACTGTTCTCGGTGGAACCGCCCATGGCGAACTCATCCAAGTTCGTTTTGCCCATCACAATCGCCCCTGAATCGTACAAGCGAATGACTAGGTGCGCATCAAACGGGGATTGGTACTTTGCGAGCATCTTGGAACCACATGTGGTGGTTCCTTGGCGAGTACACAGGATATCTTTGATCGAGATAGGGAGGCCGGCCAACGCGGGCAAGGCTTCGCCGTTGGCGAGTCGCCGATCGATATCCTTCGCCGATTCGATAGCGATTTCTGGGTCGATCGCAACAATGGCGTTGATTGCAGCATTGTGCTTCTCGATCCTCGCCCAAAAAAACTCGGCGATTTCGCGGCAACTGATGGAGCGATTGGCGATGGATTCGCGCAGCGTTTGTAGAGAGAGTCTTGAGTCAAACATGTTCAAAGAATAGGGGAAGGTCGCAGCCCTGGAAAGCCCCAACTGAAATCCTCTTACCGCGTATGATTGTACCCATGGAATTCTCTACAACCGTAGAGTAAAGGGGGGCAGAAACGAGGCCTTCATCAAATCTGATCCAGTATCCACATGCAATTTTTAATTCGTCGTTGATCAACGAAAGAGGCCTGAAAACCTCAAGCTAGACTCCTCCAGCCAACCGATTTTCACCACGAAGCGTTTGAGACGGGAGTAGCCAGCAATGGTCGAATGGAAATTCGGTTGCTCAACCGCTCCAGCAGGGGTATCACATTTCAATATTGGTCGCTAGCCGCCTATGTGCCGACTAGGATTCCATCTAAGAAGTGAATCGATCCTCAATTCAGAGCATGATCGCTCGCTGAAGCCTAGTTAGCAGAGAATTACGCAGGAATGAATTAAAACAATTCGCGGATCTCGCGGAATCCGAAGTCCACAAGAGGGAACGGCCGGCCCGCGGGTCCAGGGAGATGAGACTCGATGTTCAGTCCCATCGCGTGAAAGATGGTGGCGATGATCTCCGGTGGCTCTGTCGGTCGATCGGCTGGCACAGCACCGATTGGATCGCTCGCTCCGACCACGCGCCCCCCTTGGACACCACCACCTGCGAAGTAAATCGTAAAGCATCCTGGCCAATGGTCCCGCCCACCTGCAGGATTCACCTTCGGTGTCCGACCAAACTCGGCAACATTGCAAACCAAAGTATCATCGATCATCCCGCGCTGGACCAAGTCCTCGATGAGCGCTGAATAGCCTTGGTCGTACATCGGCGCAACGATATTCTTCATCCCGTCGATCGATGTGAATGGCTTGCTGCCATGAATGTCCCAAGTGATCTCATCGAAGACGGTCAAAAAAGTATTGATGGTCACGAATCGCACACCCGCTTCCACCAATCGGCGCGCGAGCAAGCAGCATTGGCCGAACCGATTCATCCCGTAACGCTCGCGAACTGTAGTCGGCTCCGCGGTCAGATTGAAGGCCTCGCGGGCCTGAGTGCTAGTCATCAATCGGTATGCAGCTTGGAAGTTGTCATCCATCATCTTCGCCGACTCGCTCGCTTCAAAACTCTGCACCGTCGAATCGACGATATCGCGCATCCGACGACGCCGCTCGAGGCGAGCCGTACCGATACTCTCAGGAGGAAGCAAATCGGGAACTTTAAAGTCCGCTTTCGATGGATCGGCCATCAATGAAAACGGATCGTGCGCCTTGCCCAAAAATCCGCCCGCTTGTCCGTTTGGCAAATTCCCACCCCCGCGACCCATGGTCTCAGGAAGGACGACGTGCGGTGGTAAATCCGATCGCCGACCCAATAGATAGCCAAGAACACTTCCGACATGCGGCGTATTCACGCCACCTTGGAACTGCCTTCCAGTTTGCACGATCTGCCAACCAGCATCGTGCACCGCGGCTCCTCGGTGGAAACACGAGCGTACCAGCGAGAATCGATCTGCGATCTCGGCATGACGCGGAAAGATTTCAGAGATTTGGATCCCAGTGGCCTTCGTTGGAATCGGCTTGAACGGTCCCCGAACTTCCAGCGGCGCGTCGGGCTTCATGTCGAAGGTATCGAGTTGGCTCGGAGCACCCAGATTGAAAATCATGATGGCCGAGCGATTCTTCTTCGTAGGATCGATTTTGCCCGCTTCACTCGCGGCCAAATACTGCGGCAACCCCAATCCGACAGCACCCAATGCGCCGACTTGCAAAAAGTCGCGGCGCGTGGCCCCGTTGCACATTTGGGCCGAACCATCACCGATGAATGTCAACATGCTTTCAATGCCCTGCGATGCGTCGTCGATTTACGTGATCGGAATCGAAGTCTTAGGTGGATCCTTAGGATCGAATACTTAACCATCGTCCGTCGTTAGTCCTTCGATTATAACCCGCCCCAATGCCGACAGGTACGTCGTTCTACTGGAACGCGTCATTCTGACGACGGATGATCTCGTGAAGATCGAGATCGTCGCGTCCCGCAATCCTCGCGAAAAGAGCCTTGATCTGCTCCAGACCTTTCGGAATACCGACCCCGGCCCCGTCCGCCAAATTGCCGCCATGGATACGGTAGTATCCAGGTTCTGCCGTAATAAAATCGGGAAACTCAACGCCACTGTGCCCCTCGGCTGAGTAATTCAATCGCATCGGTCCCGTCGGATGCACATTCAATTCTGGCGCAATCGTGCGGTAGCGATATCCAGTGCGTCGCATCACGAAGTCGACATTCATCTCCACGCTCGAATCGTCCTCCTTGAACATCTTGATACGATACCCACCTTCGTCCCGTTTGGAGATCGCATCCACACCGAGCGATTCCAAAAGGATCACGTTTCTGGGTGTGTTCTCCCGAAGGGGTGCAACAGTGCGCGTGAATATTTCCGATTCATGATCGCCTCGAGGACGGATGACCCACGTGAGACGGGTGGGGTTTCCCGAGGAGTCCTCCCAAGGAAACTCGCGTGCGAAATCCGCTGCGGCAACGCAAGCCTCTGGGCTCTGACCGACCAATGCTAAATGCTTTCCTTCCAATTTCTTGCGTTCAAATTTGCGATCCCCAGGGGCATGGATCAACAAATCGGCTTCACATTCCGGCTCCCCAATCGCAAGTCCTCCTCCAGGACCCATTCCCGGTGAATCAATCGCATCACCACGGCAATCGATGATGCAATCCGCGCGAGCAATCCACGTTCCACGATGTCGACCTTGGACGACAATTCGAAATTCATCATTGCAACGCTCTTGCCAGAGCACAGGATCGTTTCGGGATGTGCGAACACGAGCGATATCTACGACAGGACTCAGAAAGTGAATATCGTCGAAGAGTAGATCGCTTTTTGCGAGCGGCAACAAATACTCTTCGGCATATTCCTTGCCGGTCATGATCCGGTCGGCGTTCGGAAGTGTGTACTCGGGGTCCTGGGCTCGTATTGCAGCGCACCCGAGTGGAGTGGTGATCTCCCCAGCCGCGATACCGAGTGGTCGATGATGCCAATCAAGCATGCGATGGCCAACCCGTTTGGCCTCAAAGATTGATACAAAGTACCCCAAGAACCTTGCGTAGATCGCCACCTCAATGCCGATGGGCCCACCACCGATCACCGCGACCGACGCGGGGCTCTCCATCTCAGGATCCCAGGGAAGTTGTATTTTCATGGTTCACGAATCATTGCTGAGCGATTCATCGATCGTTTCCCAAACGACTCGATCTCGAATTGCATGGATCTCGAAGAAGCCCCCCCAAAGGCGATCTCAATCGGCCAAGTTATCCGGTGGATTGGGGGTCCTGTAAGATTTCGCCCGTCCATCTTTGGAACATCGATCATTCTAGCAATCAGAGTTCCATGATCCAGCTTAAAACTGCCGCATCCGAAGGCGAGTGACTAAGAGTCGCTGTAGATGGGCGCTGAGCCGACAAGGCCTATAGATAGCCGTAGTGCAAAGCATACGCATGCCAAGCTCGCAGCACGGATTCTTCATCCTCTCGGCTCAACTCAAGTCGATTGGTCTGGTAGTCCCGCTCTTTTTGAGTCTTCTCAACCAATTTCTGCTTGACCGGCTCAAAAGAACCCAAGTCGAGTTGCGAGTAGATATCTCCGACGACTTGGATGGGATCGGCGGTCAATTCCTCATAGCGGATGTCGATGATTTGATTTTTATCCATACCCTTTCGGTCGATCTCAAAGGAATCGTACATCGTCGTTAGGGACTTGAGAACAAACGTGCGCAGCTGAGATTGGTCGGTGGGTGTCTGTAGGGCTTGGACCGAATCGAGCGAGTTCCACAACTTCATGGTCGA
>VGZN01000153.1 GCA_016872635.1 Planctomycetota bacterium
CAATTCCTCTCGAAGCAAGCTGTGATGGTCCCAGTCCCGATGGTACAGCTGAATGAAGCGAACTCCTCGTTCGGCCAAGCGGCGTGCCAGGATGCAGTTGCTGGCAAATGTGCCGTCCCCTGGCTTGCAACCGTATAGATCCAGTGTTTCCTGCGACTCATCGCCCGCATCCATCAACTCCGGAACACTGGCTTGCATTTGAAATGCCAATTCGAATTGAGCGATTCGGGTCGCGATTTCCGGATCATGCATGATCGCATCTTGCTGACGATTGAGCGCATTGATTACGTCGACGTCAGCACCTTGTTGCTCGCGGCTAATACCCGCTGGGTTGCCTAGATAGAGTACCGCATCACCTTTGCCACGTAACTGAACTCCTTGATGCCTACTAGGTAGGAACCCACTACTCCATTGCCGTGCCGCAATCGGTTGCGGGCTCCTCCCTTTTCCCGTCGAAACCAACACGACGAAGCCAGGTAAGTTTTCTGCGATGCTCCCAAGACCATAATTCACCCACGCGCCCATGCTGGGTCGGCCTGCAATCTGAGAGCCCGTGTTCATGAACATGTGTGCGGGATCGTGATTGATCGCATCGGTCGTCATGGAACGAACCAGGCAGATGTCATCGATGACACCACCGATGTTGGGAAGTAAAGAACTGATCTCGGTTCCATTGCTACCGTATTTCGCAAATGGAAAGACGGGTCCCAAGCAAAACAGCTTCTCGCCTTGAAGCTGTGCCAACTGCTGCCCTCGAGTGAAACTTTCAGGCATTGGCTCACCATTCATCTCAGTCAATTTGGGCTTCGGATCGTAAAGCTCCAAATGAGACGGTCCACCGGCCATGGTCAACCATATCACCCTTTTCGCTCGCTGGGGAAGTGGCAAAGACTGCAGAACGCCTCGCGATTCACCTTTGGAACGACTCGTTAACTCGTCATCGGTGACCATCGCAGACTGGGCTGCACCTTGGCTGAACAAGTTTGCTAATGCCGCAATCCCGATGGTGCTCTTTCCAAGCATCCGTCGTCGACACAAAAGGTGTTTGAGTTGAGTCGTATCCATGTCGGGGGCCTTCACGGTTACCAGCCTACCCTTTGTCAGGCAAGCTGTTTGCGTCTATTGGAGGAATGACCGGGGTTAGTTGCGGGTGATGGTTTCATGCAAGCTCAGCATGACACGTGCGACGTGTGTCCAACTCGCCACTTCACTCGGATCCAAATCACTGGGTGTACTCGATAATCCAACGGCCAAAAGTGCCTTGGCTGCTAATGGCTCGTGCTCGTATCGCGAGCGATGATATTGGAGTAAGCCGACTAGCTTTGTCATTTCCTCTTCGCGCGGCGAACGCTGCAACACTTGTCGCAACATCCAATCCATGCGATGACTATCCATTGCGGAATCGATCCCCTTGGCTATCGATCGATCGGTAGAAATCGAAGATTCACGCAATGCTCGAACGGCTAACGCACGAGCAGCTTCGACATAGGTCGGGTCGTTGAGCAACACCAATGCTTGCTGAGGAATGTTCGACCGATTTCTCTCCGCACAACATTCCTCGCGGCTCGGAGCATCAAATGCCACCATACTCGGGTGGAGAAAGGTCCGCTGCCACCATGTGTATAACCCTCTTCGATATTGATTATCGCCTTCATCCTGCACATAGGTTCGCATCGGGAAGTTTAAGTTTTCCCAGTAGCCATCCGGTTGATACGGTTTCGCGCTGGGCCCTCCGATCCGAGGAACCAAAAGGCCCGAGACCGCCAACGCGTAGTCACGCACCAATTCCGCTTCGATTCGAAACGGAGTTTGACGGGCGAGTTGTCGGTTGTACGGATCGGCTTGCAGCAACTCGGGCGTTGCGGTCGAAACTTGACGATACGTCTGACTCATCACCATCAATCGCACCATGTGCTTGATATCCCAGCCTTTGTCCATGAACTCAAATGCGAGGAAATCCAACAGTTCTGGATTCGCCGGCAATTCGCCTTGGGCTCCTAAGTCATCAAGAACCTTACTGAGCCCAACACCGAAGAATTGCTTCCATAGCCTGTTCATGGTGACACGAGCGGTTAAGGGATTGTCTTTGGCGACAAGCCACCTCGCTAAATCGAGACGATTCAGCACGCGGTCTTTCACATCGATCTGCGGTAGATAGGACGGAAGTGCTGGCTTCACGACTTCGCCACTTTCATCCAGCCAATTACCGCGTGGCAATATCCTGACAACGCGATTTGTTTTCGCCGACTTCGTAACGATGCACTTAGGAAACGATCGATAGTGATCCGCGCGAGCTTTTTCCGCGATTTCGAGTGCGGTAAGCTCCTCACGATAAGGGCTCATCGGCCTGTCACGGAAATATTTTTGGATTTCTTGGGACTGCTGCGGTGATCTCTTTTCAGCCTTCAATGCCGCGACGACTCCCTTTGCCACTTTGACCTGTGCCTCTGTCGACTTAATAAAAGCCGGGTCAGTATCAGGAACTAGCTCCGGTAGCGCATAGTCAGATTCCGATATCTCTTTTTCCCATGCCTTTTGGGCCGCATCGAGGTCGGGCGCAATGGACTGCACCATGTGCTTGGCCGCTGCTAGCATACTATCTAACTTCCGCAGTTGGTCCCTTTGCGAGTCGGACATCACCGCCATCCCCTCCTCGCGAGGCGCAATGATCCCCTCTTGAATGTCCGCAAAGAACGCACCCAGCGAATAAAAGTCACGCATCGTAAACGGATCGAATTTATGGTCATGGCATTGAGCGCAGCCCGTGGTCTGCCCCAACCAAACACTCCCAACTGCCCGAACTCGATCCGCCAACATTCGCGACTCATAATCCTTTGGCTGTGCCCCTCCCTCTTCAGTAGTCAGCAACAACCGATTGAAAGCAGACCCGACCAAGGCTTCTTGATTGCGAATTTCATGATCTTCATCCACGACGAGATCGCCAGCGAGTTGTTCAATAGTGAATCGATCGAAGGGCTTGTTCGAATTGAAGGAGCGAATCACATAGTCCCGATATGGCCAAATATTCCTGGGATTATCGCTGTGGTATCCAATCGTGTCGGCAAATCGAACGACATCCAACCAATGCATCGCCATCCGCTCTCCATAGCGTTCGTCTGCCAGCAATCGCTCTACGAGGGCTGAATATGCTCCGGGCGCTTCATCCTGAACAAAGGCATCGACCTCCTCGGGTGTTGGGGGTAATCCGATCAAGTCGCTATACAGGCGCCGGATGAGCGTGCGACGATCCGCGATTGGCGATGGAACAAGTCCCCGCTTGCCGAACCCTTCCGCACGCAATTGCTTTCGCACCAATATGTCGATGCCATTGAGTTCGCCACCACTACTATCGCTTGCGTTTTCAGGCTGGGTCAATGCCGGAGGCTGGACAGGGACATAGGCCCAATGCTTTTGATAGTGGGCGCCGCGATCGATCCATCGCCGCAGGATCTCCTTTTGACGAGTACTAAGTGGCTTGTTCGCAGAGGGTGGTGGCATCACCGTTTCCGTGTCCATCGATTCAACACGATGGATCAATGCACTTTCGTCTCCTTTACCGGGGACAAAAGCGCCTTGCAGAAGTGATGCTTCGCGATCATCCAACCTCAAGTCCGCTTGGCGATGGTTTGAATCTGGTCCGTGGCAGTAGAAGCAATGGTCCGACAAAATTGGCCGAACATCCCGGTTGAACTCGATCGATTCCGGGAGCAGTGATACATCGGCATTCCTGTCGGCGTTTGCAACTGGTTCCTGAGATAGGCACATGCATGGGCCGAGTGCCAAGAACATCGCAACGAACCGTCGAAGGATTGCCGGAATTGCTGCGGTTGACATGAATAAAGACCAGTTCGCACGAAATCGCACTTCGGTGGCGTACCTAAGAGCTGCTGTGGGTAGACATCGCATACGATGCAAAGCATTGCATACCGTTGATAACAGGCTTTCCGTCGCTCACCGGCCGCATCGCCTCGGCATTCCTGGCAAAACCAACCGATGGTTGAGAAAGCCTTACTTGGATCGGATCATTGTGATTGATCGCAAAGGGAAACGAAAGACAGCACCCGCCAATCCAGGAGCGAAACTTCCCTAAGTCAGATTTTTTTCATGGGGCATCCCGATCCATGGGACACCCCACAGGGTACATATGCAACTAAACCAAACGATTTCAACGATTACGCAAAGCCACGAAGAAGCACACTAAGAAACCGACTTGATTTCAATCTGTCGAGACGAGGGCTTTGGAAGCTTGGGAACGACCACATGAAGAACACCGTTCTTCAGCGAAGCACCAATGCGATCCACGTCGACTTGCTTAGGTAATCGAACGCTGCGTGAGAATTTGCCTTGTGGCGTTTCGCCACGGTGCATCACGACCCCATCACCCAACGAGACAACATTGCGAGTCCCTGCGACATGGAGCCTGTCTTCGATCACCTCGAGTTTCAAGCTCTCCAGAGTTACGCCCGGAATATCTACCAACAAATGGTACTCTGTTTCGGACTCATAGACATCGACGCTAGGACGATACTGTGACTCGCAGTTGCTTTCGCACTGGGATTCATTGCACGAGCCGGATGCACAACCATTGTTGAAGACTTGATCAACGAGATTTTCCATCTCCGACGCGAAGTCCTGCAACGCTGTCGGTAGCTGACGAATTTGAAAGGGGAACTGTGCCATAGTGAACAACCTCATCGCGAAAAAAGGTTTGAACCAGCAGGTGCTCGACAGACGTCTGTCAATGTGACAGCACCATTTTTCGAACGTATCTCCTAAGAAGCAAGTAGTGTGCCAACAACGCGGAACTAGCACTGAGGTTTTTCTCAGCTCGCGTGGACATGGGGCAATAACGCTGAGTTCGGCCTAGAAATAAAAGCTTGGATCCGCGTGTACCGGAGATATCAAACCTAACAATTCCGTCGATCCCCCAAAAGAATTGTGCTAGCACAGGATATCATTTTTTAGTTCTGTATCCGGATTTGCTTTCCCCCTGATTGACACGAATGCAATTCATTCAAACAATGCCCGACTGAAGGATCACACGGTGCGGCAGGAGGCCGCTTTTTCTGTCTCCCGAATTGGCGATGCTGCATTGGTCCAGAAACAGAAAGCCCTTCGAACCGATTTCGACCGCTCGCTGGCAATGCTTTCTGCCTCGGTGACACACTTGCCCCCTTGTTTCCAACGCTGGTTCGCTTCAAAGAGCCCGCTGTCCAACTTGGCGAGCCCGCTGTCCATCTTGATTATTCCGTTTTTCGCTGTCGCATGCTCCCTTCACGCGGGATGCTCACGACAAATCGCTAACGATCGCGTGCCAGAGGCGAGTGGTAACGCAGGAGACGTTGCTGGGAACGGCACCGGATCGGGAGATCGTACGTTGGCGTCCCCCTTGACCACTGTGGCCGTCTCCGGAACTCCCAGCGCGGTTGCGGCGAAATGGGTACCACCAGCCCCGCTTGATTCCGCTCGAGCGTTTGGATACCTCCAGCAGTTGTGCAAGATCGGATCACGAACCACTGGGACTGCAGGAATGCTCGCCCAGCAAAAACTGCTTCAAGAGCATTTTGAGAAGCTCGGAGGCACTGTTGTTTGGCAGGCCTTCACCCACAAGCACCCCCTCAACAACGCGCCCGTTGAGGTAAAAAATATGATAGTGCAGTGGCGTCCTGAAGTTAAAGAACGAGTGCTCCTGTGCTCCCATTACGATACGCGGCCACTCCCCGACCGCGATCCCAAGAATCCGAAAGGATTGTTTGTCGGCGCTAATGATGGCGGGAGCAGCACAGCGTTGCTCATGGAGTTGGGGCACGCGATGCCGAATCTCAAGACAAACGTCGGCGTGGATTTTGTTTTCTTCGATGCAGAGGAGTTGGTTTATACAGCTCCGAACGGATCGTCGCTCGGTGATTTTTTCATCGGATCCACCTATTTTGCACAACGACTCGTCGACGAGCCCTCGGATCGAGTGTATCGGTCCGGGATTCTGATGGACATGATCGGAGACAAGGACCTCCAGATATACTGGGAAGAAGTTGGTTTTCAGAACGCTCCGGCCGTTGCACGCGAGGTATGGGAGATCGCCAAGCAATTGGGGATCAAGGAGTTCGTACCTAAAGTCGTCCACTCCGTCCGCGACGATCACTTGCCACTCATCCAGATTGCTCGAATACCTGTCATCGACATCATCGATTTCGATTACCCAACAGTTGCGTCGAGGACGCGAAGCTACTGGCATACGATGGCCGACACTCCAGACAAATGTTCGGGTGACTCGATCACCAAGGTAGCGACCGTCGTCATGGAATGGCTCAAGCGTCAACCCAAGTGATAGGGCTGGGCGCATGGAGACTTCATCAACCGCGATCTCTCTTGAGTCTCTCAGCTATCGTTTTGGGACTAAGGTCGTTTTGGACGGCTTGCATCTCGAAGTGAATCCAGGGGAATGCGTCGCGATACTCGGTACGAGCGGTTCTGGGAAATCGACGTTGCTTCGGGTCATCGCTGGTTTACTGACCCCGGCCTCGGGAACCGTTCGACTGATGGGTATCGACCAATCCCAAACCGCCCCCCATCAACGTGACATCTCGATCGTATCTCAAGCCGCCGGGAGCTACGATCATTTGACCGTTCAAGAAAACCTCCAACTTGCCGAGCGTTTATCGTCACACAACAGAGCAACGAACCTTACTGCGAATCAAAAAGAAGTTTTGTTAGATCAATTGGAGGTTCGCCCACTCTCCAGCAAAAAGCCATCTCAATTATCTGGGGGGCAAGCACAAAGAGTCGCCATTGCAAGAGCATTCCTCTCCGGGCGAAGTATTCTCTTGATGGACGAGCCAATGGCCCATCTTCACGAAGGATTGCGAAATCCGATTCGCTCTTTGATTCGCAAATTGCAAAAGTCAACCGGAAGGACCTGCATCTACATCACACACGATTCTGCGGAAGCATGCCAGTTGGCCGATCGTATCGCAGCTTTGTCGGAGGGTACCATTCAACAGATCGCCGCTCCCCATGAGATCTATCGAAACCCCGCCAATCATCGCGTTGCCGATCTGTTCGGTAGACCACCCATCCAATGGTTCGATCCAAAATTGCTGGGATGGAACGAATCGCGAAACCGCGTCGGAGTCAGACCCAGAGACTGGAAGATCCTCGAGATTGAGAACGAAACCGGAACCATGCTTCGAGCTGGACACCCGGATACGAAACTGCCCGCGTCCACGAATCATCGTTTGCTTGGCACTGTTATTGAGATGCAGAACATCGAAGCCGAGGTATGGATCGAAATAGCCGCACGACTCGATCCAGGGTCCCAACGGAATGAAGAATTAGTGCTGCGGGTGGTTTGCAACGAAACATCACTTCCAGCATTACCGCTCGTTGGCCGACGGGTTACTTTGGCCACAGAACACATATGTGACTGGTGAAGAAAAACATAAGAGCTTCACGGGTTCACCCATAAGAATCTCTTCGAACAAGGCCCCCTATCGCTACCTCGCAATTTCTAACATACAGCTCGCATTGCTTACGCGATGAGGACCCTCGAGCACCCGTTATTCGTGGGACTCGGGTACACTAGGTGTTTGGCTAGTCGGAGGAGTCGAAGACATGACGTACCCTCGACCTCGCACTGTATGGATTAAAGAAGTGTCAAATCCTTTGTCCACTTTGCTTCTCAAGCGATTGATGTGAACCTCGATCACATTAGTCTCGCTTTCCCAGTTGGTTTCCCAAAGCTGGTGATAGAGCATCTTGCGAGAGAGGACCTGATTTTCGTGCCGCATGAAAAGCTCCAACAACGAGATCTCCGTCGGCGATAGCTTGAGCTCTTTTCCGTTTCGGAACGCTCTGCGTGTTGTCAGCTCCAATCGGATCGGCCCAAAGGTCAAAAGAGGGCCCTCGGCGCGTTGGTTTCTACGAGCGAGAGCGACCAACCTCGCATACAACTCTCGCATCTCAAAAGGCTTCACCATGTAATCGTCGGCCCCAGCCAACAGCCCAGTAATTCGGTGCTCGGTTGTGCCGAGTGTGCTCAAAACTAGGATCGGCGTTTGATCTCGATTCGACCGCACAGTCCGAAGCACATCCATCCCCGATTCTTCCCCTAACAGCATCTCTAGGACGACTGCATCGGGCCGCGAATGCTGAATCGCCGTCAACGCTTCCTTAACACTGGAAGCGATTTCCGACTCTATGCCCTCAGCCTGGAGCCCTTCACGGATGGCGTTTGTAGTCGATGTGTCATCTTGTACGAGGAGTACTTTACGAGGCATAATTTTTGCTACCGACAGGACTCTCTGAGAGCCTTTATGGAGTTAAACAAGTGGGAGGAGACGTGTCGGGCGAGAGCGAGAGAGGAGCTGCAGATATGGTACTAGACTGCAATAAGGCAGCGGCAAAACCTAGCAAATCTCCACGATTTCGAGCGTGATCCTTCATCGGCTGGAAATTTCCAGCCGCTTGGGCGAGTTCCAACAGAGACGGCGCAATCCCGAACGGTCGCATTCCCATGGGCATGGCCTTCATCAAATATGCTGATGCTTCCGCAGGCCGTCCAACGCGAGCGAGCAAGTCCGCGTAGGTTTCAATCCCTACGGTCCCGTGCTCCTGCGGATCGAGTGTCTCTGCCTTTTGGCGGAAAATTCGAAGTGCTGCTTCCACATGCTCCCCGAGCAAAGCGCGAAACCAAGCCAAACTCATGGGGTAAAGATCCGCGAAAGGCTCCTCGCTTTGGTATTGGTACTGAGCATGGAGTTGGCGACCGTATTCTGCCAAATCTAAAGCCAATCGCAACATGGCATGCCGATCCAAGACGCGTGCAAACCGAACCGTGGATGCCAAATGAGTCGTATCCAAATGATAGGTTCCATCCCGAAGCAGACCTGGTTGTAATTCAAGCCAATCGACAAGACGCCCTCCGGCAGGGGGGGCAAGGTTTGGCTGACGACGTCGTATGTCAGCGATCAGATTGGCCAGCAATTCTTCATGCACATGCTCCACCAATGCGGTTACGGCAGATTGCTGATCCGCGCGACCACGCATTGCGACCACCGAATCCAACATCGTGATCGTATTGCAGGTGCCCCTCATTTTCAGAGATAGTTCGGTGCCCCGTCCTACATCGACTCCTTCGTGGACATAAAGATTCAGTAACATGTCGAGGTTATCTTGATTGGGCTCAACCGCCGAGAGTGCTTCCGCGGTGAGCGCATTATCGCCCACTGCGCGCAAATACATCCACCCCTCTTGGAGTCGCTCTGTACGCATCAATCCGCAACCGACCTCGCGGCATGCGTCGAGCAAGCGTTTGTCCAATTCGTCTTGAATCTTCGGATCCAAAGTACCAACCGCTCCGGCACCGTTCGCTTCCACGATGCTTCCAGCAGTCTCGCTCGCTGACGAAACCCCCTCAACGTGGACTGGCGGAAGCCCCAACTCCATACGATGAAGCATCTTCCTGGCTTCAAACAGTTCAGCAAATCTACCCTCAGATCGAAGCTTCTCGACAAGAGCGCGGGCCACTGCCAGCGAACCTTGCTTTTCGGCAAGATTCTCAAGCGTTACGAAGAGCTCGGTGTCTATCAGTCCTGTTAGGTTTTCCATCGGGACATTCGCCATCTTTTAAACTACAAAATTGCCAAAGGGTTCCGCGGATGTTCTAAAGTTCCTCGAGTTACTCCGACTCGATTTTCCGCCTTTAACGATTTCCAAACCGATCCTGCATCCAATTTGCCTGCGATTAAGTCACGATATAGTCCGATCAGTCGCTGTATCTCGGTAAACGGTGCGTCCCGCAGAATCTCGACACGGAAGTTTTTCACTCCCATCCCTAAAAGCACTGGAACTACTTCCGCGCCGCTTTGCGCGTTGCCGTTGTACAGGGTGTTACGGCAACCGACATCAGCGTGGAGAACATGCTGAACTCCGATCCGGTCTCGGAGCTTGACGTCGTGCCTGTCGCACGGCCGACCGCAGTTCGACTTATTAGTTCCAGGGGAAAGTACCGT
>VGZN01000154.1 GCA_016872635.1 Planctomycetota bacterium
TCTGTTCGATGATGATCAGCAGGTGCTTCGCACGCATGATCGATCCTGCAGCTTTCACGAAAGCGACTCCCGCTTCGAGTTCGGGCAAAGTGATGCTGGCGCCGGGCGAACTGATCGCGGTGGATTCCGAACGTTCGCTGCGTGGCCGTGTCGATCGACGTGGGGTTGGTGCGTCCCCTGATGCGCGTTTGGAGATGCTTTTTACGTTCGCGACGTCTGCCGCGGTTACCTTGTATTGCTTCAGGGCTTCGACGATGTCCTTGTTTCGTGCCTCTGGATTTGACTCCATAAAGGCTCGGATACGCTGTGCTTTGCTGAGTTCTTTGGACATGTTCTTTCCTTTTGCAATGTGTGCGGCTTCGTGGGTGGATTCGTCGGCTAGGCTTTTCCTAGATTCGGCTTGACGGACCAAGTTTTCGGGGACGCTTTCTACTAGTTCATCGAGTGTTATCACTCGTTCAATATCGACCATGGATGAGTTTACTCCTAGTTAAGGCTCAACAGTTTGGTAGAGCATTGGTAGGTTTAAAATGGTGAGATCAAGGGTGTGTGTAATAATAGTAATATCGCAATGTCGTAGCTTGGTGATTTCTAATGAAGGAAACTTGGGGCTAACGTTTAGCCGGCTTGCTTCGATTGCTTCCGAACACGCATCTGCAACCCTGTCCAAACTGCAACGGTTCCAAAATTCGTCGCCGACACCTTCGCTACTTTGGACGGTATTCTCACCAACGATTGAGAATCAGGAGCGAGGTGGGGAGCAGGGGCCGGTGGAATGATTGCTAACCATCTCCGAATGATATGCCCTTCGCGAAGCACGTCAATCGTTAAAAGGCTTCTTAAAAAGCCAATCGACACATTTGATTCGATATCCGGCCCGAAGATTTCGCTGGCCGAATCGAGCGGGTAGCCCGGTCACAGGGTCGGGGGGATTTGGTATAGTAGTGGACCGCTGAGATTGAGAAAATCAGGGGTGAGGTAGAGAGTCTTGCGCCATACCCGAATTCCGGTTTTCTTATTTTGAATCCGCTTTTTCGACATTCAGGAACCCGATGAACGCACCAAGCGACAGTTCGAATCCAGGTAGCAACGCTAGTTCGAACGAAAGCCAGCAGGAAGTGGCACTTGATCGGTCGGATTACAACTCGGAGGATTTGAAGTTTCTCAATGACTTGGAGCACGTTCGTGCCCGACCGGGGATGTATATCGGGGACACTACCCTCAAGGGGTTGCATCACTTGGTGTACGAAGTCGTGGACAACTCCATCGACGAAGCGATGGCGCAGTTCGCACAGATGGTCTCCGTTTCGATCAATGCCGACGGTTCGGTGACTGTCGAGGACGATGGTCGAGGAATTCCTGTCGAGCGTCATGCGGAACTTTCGGAGAAAATGGGGCGGGATATCAGTACCTTGGAAGGGGTGATGACAGTCCTTAAGTTCGGTGGGAAATTCGACAAGAAGGCCTACCAGACCTCGGGTGGGTTGCACGGCGTTGGGGTTACGGTGGTGAATTTCCTTTCGCAGTGGTGCGAAGTGGAGGTGTGCCGCGATGGTAAAGTTTCTACACAGTCTTACGAGCGAGGGGTCGCGACAGGGCCGGTTCGCGATGCAGGGGTGACTGCCAAACGAGGTACCAAGACGACGTTCAAGCCTGATTCACAGATTTTTCCGAACACCAAGTTCATCTACGATACGCTGGCCAAACGACTCCAAGAGCTCGCGTTTCTCAACAGTGGTGTTCGCATTCGTGTCCGCGATGAGCGAAGCAATCAAGGTGACGAGTTCTATTACGAGCGAGGTATCGAAGAGTTCGTGGAGTTCCTGAACCGAGCGAGCGACGTGGTTCACAAGGACGTGATCGTCATCAACGGAACGAAGGACAGTATTGGTTATTCGATCGCGTTGCAGTACTCGGAGGAATATACCGAGACTCTGCAATCGTACGCGAACAACATCCATACCATCGAAGGTGGTACGCACGTCTCGGGTTTCCGTTCGGCGTTGACACGGACGCTCAATAATTACGGCAAGAAAGAGAATTTGTTCAAGGATTTGACTCCCACCGGAGACGACTTCCGCGAGGGGTTAACCTGCGTTATCTCTGTCCGTGTGCCCCATCCTCAGTTCGAGGGGCAAACGAAAACGAAGCTTGGAAACAGCGACGTGGAGAGCATCATCAACACGGCCGTGGGGGACGGCTTGTCGAAGTACTTGGAAGAGAATCCCAAGAATGCCAAACTTCTCGTCCGCAAAGGACTCTTGGCCGCCGAGGCACGCGAAGCTGCCCGCAAGGCAAAGGACGCCCTTCGCAAGCGCAAAGATGCGTTAGGAGGTGGTGGATTACCAGGCAAATTGCGGGATTGCATCAGCAACAAAATGGAAGAATGCGAACTCTACCTCGTCGAAGGTGATTCGGCAGGTGGTAGTGCCGAAGGAGGTCGATTCCGTGAAACCCAAGCTATCCTCCCGTTGCGTGGCAAGATTATCAACGCCTACAAGAGTCGCGAAGATAAGGTGTTGGCAAACGAGGAAGTCATGAGCATGATCCAAGCGATTGGATCGGGAATCGGTGCGGATCAAGATACCGCCAAGCGGCGTTACAACCGCATCATTATCATGACTGACGCCGACATCGATGGGTCCCACATCCGAACACTGCTGCTCTGTTTCTTCTATCGCCAAATGTACCAATTGGTGGCGGGTGGCCACGTCTATCTCGCTCAGCCTCCTCTCTATCGCGTGGTGCGAGGCAAGAAGGAACGCTACTACGTTCAAACGGAAGAAGAGATGAAGCAACAACTCCTCGAGAAAGGACTTGGGGATAGCTCCTTCATCGGCGAAGATGGTACGAAGGTCGAAGGTGAGCGAATGCGTTCGCTCTGTAAATCTCTCGCATCGCTTGAAGAAGCGATTCTAACCCTCGAGCGACGAGGTATCTCGCTCAAGGTCCATGCGGAGCGAATGGATCCCGAGACCAACCGATTACCCGTCTTCCACTTGGATCTCGGCCCTGAAGATCACTGGTTCGTGACTCGCGACAAACTGGATGAGTTTCTAGCAAAACGTCAAATCGTTGTGGAAACCAGTACGTCGGAAATCACGAAGGTGGTCGATTCGGAACCGACAACCGACGCTGCTTCACCAAAGGCGGCTCACATCACCGAAATCTTCGAAGTACGAACCATCAACGCAGGGCTCAAGGATCTCGCTGAGTTTGGATTTGGAATCTCGGAACTGATTCCCAAAGATCGAACAGGCGCAACCGATTCTCGCTTTTATCTTCATCGCGACGACAACACGATCGGGATGGAAGACCTTCGAGAATTACTGCCGTCGATCCGCGAGTCGGGACGTCGAGGTTTGTCGATCACCCGCTTCAAGGGGCTGGGTGAAATGAATGCCGAGGAATTGCGAGAGACAACTCTCGACCCAAACAATCGAACCATGGTCAAAATCGAATTGACCGATGCTGCGGCAGCGGATGAAATGTTCCGCGTTTTGATGGGTGACAAAGTCGAACCACGACGTGAGTTCATCGAAAAGCACGCGTTGGAAGTTCGGAACTTGGACGTCTAGGCGAGGCAGTCCCGCACGAGATTCCCGTGGACATCGGTCAATCGAAAGTCTCTCCCTCCCCAGCGGAAGGTGAGGCGTTCATGATCGATGCCCAGCAAGTGGAGGATTGTCGCGTGCAAGTCGTGCATGGTGACGACATTCTCAACAGCTCGATAACCAAATTCATCGGTCGCTCCATGGCAGTAGCCGCCCTTAATCCCACCCCCCGACAGCCAAATTGAAAAGCCTTGTGGGTTGTGGTCTCGGCCCTTTCCACCTTGAGCGAAGGGAGTTCTTCCGAATTCCCCTGCAAAAACTAAAAGGGTTGATTCGAGCAGTCCTCTCGCTTTGAGATCCGCGATCAAGGCTGCGATGGGCTGATCGACGACCTTGGCGTTTTTTCGATGGCCTGCTTCGATGTTGTCGTGGTCGTCCCAAGGTGCGATGAACCGAATTCCTTTGACGCACGTGATCTCTACGAAGCGAACGCCGCGTTCCACCAACCTTCGAGCGAGCAAGCATTGTCGGGCGTATTGCGCTTGCAACGGATCGTTGGAACTCGTGCCGTACAAAGCATGGGTTTCGCTGGTTTCGTCGCCGAAATCGACCAAGTCTGGAACCGCTAACTGCATGGCGCTTGCCGTTTCATAGTTCTTAATCGCCGATTCAACCCATTGCTCCCCGGTGGATAGTCCTTCTGATTCGGCTAGGAATCGCCGGTCGTGCTGGCGAACGAAATCAAGCATGGCTCGTTGCACCGAGAGTGGTTCTGCGGGCGTGATGTTGCTGACGGTTTCGCCGCCGCCAAATGCGTCAAAAATTGTTGCTTGATGGATAGCGGGCAAGAACGCATTTGAGAAGTTCTCAGGGCCGCCGATAGGAAGGAGACCGCCGTTGATCACCACATATTCAGGTAAGTTCTTATTCTCGGTTCCCAATCCATAACCAACCCACGACCCCAGCGACGGTCTTCCCTGGATCGGGTTTCCGCTATGCAGAAACATGCACGCTTGGGAATGCTCTGAGAACTCGCTTTTCATCGAGCGGATTATGCATAAGTCATCTGCGAGTTTGGAGAGATGAGGGAACAGTTCGCTCATGATCAAACCCGATTGTCCGTAGGGAGCGAACTGGAATGGGCTCCCAAACGAAGTTCCGTTTTGATCGAACTGGGTCGCATCGATCGAGGCCGGGAATGGCTTGCCATGTTCTTTCAGCAAGAGTGGTTTCGGATCGAAGGTGTCGACTTGGGATGGCCCACCGTCCATGAACAGGAAGATCGCATTCTTGATTTTTGCAGGATGGTGGAGGCCCGTTCCCGGAGGGACTTGATCGCCCTGTTTCCCATCGGTAGCACCGCGGGCCTCGCTTCGTCCGAGCCGTACACTTTCGGCGAGGATGGAGGAAAGAGCCAGTAAGCCAAAACCGTTCGCAGAGTGTTGAAGGATCTCTCGCCGAGAAGGAATGTTTTTCATGGGGTTACCTAACAAAGATCGATTCCTTCAAATTGAACATTGCGTGGGCAAGCGTTGTCCATGCGAGTTCGGGGGCGTTTGATGCAGAAAGCTGCTGAATCAATTGTTCTGCCGAGGCCAATTCCTCGGGCGTTGGTGAGCGGTTGAGCAGGCTTTGGTACATCGCGTTGATCCTAGTTGCATCCGATGGGCTCTCGCGAACGACGCGCTCGGCCCAACGTTTTGACTGATGAATTACAAATGGGTCGTTCATCAAGGCCAAGCTTTGGGTTGGGACAATCGTGGAACTTCGCTTCCCCACCGGAGCCGAAGGCCTTGGAAAGTCAAAAGCGAGGAGGAACTCGTTCGGGAAATTGCGTCTTACTTCTAGATACAATGAACGCCGTCCATTCCCATCGATCGGTCCCGGTGGAGACTGCTTGTTCGGCTCGAATACTTGGCGATAGTAGTTTGCGGTACCGAGACCGCTATCGGGGCGTTTCAGGTTGCCTGCAACGAATAGCATGGTGTCTCGTATTGATTCGGCATTGATGCGGCGCACGGAGGCGTGGGACCAAAGACGATTTCCCGGGTCTTTTTCATGCGCGATCGGTGATTCCATCGTTGACCGCTGCCAAGTTTCCGAGGATAGGATGGCTCGCAGTAGCTGTTTGTTCGACCAACCGTTTTTCATGAACTCGACGGCGAGTTGATCAAGCAACTCAGGATGGCTTGGTGACTCACCCATGCGACCAAAATTATCGACGGTTCGTACGATACCTTCGCCGAAGAGCCAATTCCAAACGCGATTGACGTAGACTCTCGCGGTGAGCGGGTTGTTAGGAGCAACGATTTCACGGGCTAGCACCAGCCTACCGCTTTGCGATGATGGATAATCGGAGTCTTTGGAGCCCAAGACGTTGAGGTAGCGACGAGCAACCGGCGCTCGCGGTTGCTTATGATCGCCCCGCGACAGCCATTCTTGGTTGAGTGCAAGGTCGTCTTCGTAGACACCTGGTGAACGTCTAGGGACAGGGAATTGGCTTTCGACAACTCTGTATTCGTCAACAAGTTGCTTTCGTTCCGGAGAAGAGTCGAGGTTGCCGCGTAATAGCCCGTTGCTGATGAGAGTGTTCAGCCAAGAGGCATCGGTTGGATGGGGGGCCTCCTTTTCCATCCGTCCGATCGCGGCCGACGAAATGCGAACGATGGATTCGATCCACGCACTTGTGGAACGTGGATCGGATACAACGAGTTCGAGCGGGATTGCATTGGGAGCTTGCAATCGTAGTCCACGGGAGTGCATGATCGCTTTGGCCACACCGAAACTGGATCGACCATCGGATGCATTGAGGCCATTTGGATCCTTGACGATTCCGATGTAGGGCTTTGCATCGCGAGTTAGGAACTCCAGATGCGCACGCAAACCGCGCCATTGCGGACGAATGGTCATCGTGACCCATTGGTAACTGTTAGAGTTCAAGTTGGGATTGACCGTATCGAACAGGAGCGAGTCCCCTTGAAAATTCTCCATGACGAGTCGGACTCGGGCGTTTCCCGTTCCTCGACATAAGATCGAGATCGCTTCGCCATCGACGATGAAGTCTGGGGACCGGAGGCTGCCGCTGGCCCGATCGGAATAAAGATTGGAGTGGTAGCCTGGTTCCAAAAGGAGCGAAAATGGGTCTGCGGCGGAACCTAGGATTGACCAACGCGTTGCTGTTCCGAGCGGTGCCGTCGGCAATCCGAATCCTTGGATGCGCCAATCGTCGAGCGGGTGCGATTCTGCGGTGTTATTGACTCCGCGAGGGGATGTTAGGTCAAAGAGCAGTTTGGTGGTCTCGGGAGGGAGTTCGAGGGGAGCGATGTCGCTGCGGATCGCTTGCTCTAAAGCGATGGTTTGCCGCTTGAACTCCTTGGAATCCGAGGCAATCAGCAGTCGGCCGAGCGGGGCAAGTTTAGAATCCCTAGGATTGCATACCCATTTACCAATGGCTTTCGTCCAGCGGTCGGTAGAAACTCGTTTTTCAAGTTCTTCCCATTTGGTGTCAGGCGTCCAATGCGATTGTACCTCTCGGATGGACTGTTCGATTTCCGAAGGCCATGATGCAATATCGCGTTCCCAGTCGATCGCGGCGATTGAGCGAGCCCGTTGTTGCAGTTTCGAGAGAGTTTCTTCGGTTTGGGCGAATGGGAAAGGGCGATCGATGATAGGCAAACCCGTTCGCGTGCTTCGAAGGATCCCGTAGATGGCGTAATAATCTTCGTCGGAGATGGGGTCGAATTTGTGATCATGGCAGCGGGCGCAAGATATTGTGATGCCTTGAAACGCTTTTCCGATTGCCTCAATTTGACTATCGATAACGACGATTTCCTCCCTTTTGACGTCGACGGGTGTTTGATTGAACTCAACAAATCGGTAGAAACCGAGACCGATCAGGGACTCATTGATTCCATCCGACTCGTTCCATCGTGGTTCGACGAGGTCGCCCGCAAGATTTTCCAGGATCAATCGATCGATCGGGATATCGTTTCGGAATGCGCGTACGATGTAGTCACGGTAGCGATAGGCGAAGGGTAAATAGGCATCATCTTCGGAACCATGAGTTTCCGCATAGCGAACCGTATCGAGCCAATGTCGCGCCCAGTGCTCGGCGAACTCGTCGGTGGAGAGCATGGAATCGATGAGTCTTTGCCACGCATCAGGGGAGCAATCGTTGAGGAAATCGTCGACCTCGTTTGGAGAGGGAGGGATGCCTCGGAGTTGGAAGCTGAGGCGTCGAATGAGAGTGCGGCGGTCCGCTTTCGGGGATGGAAGAATTCCTTGTTCGGAAAGTTTCCGCCCGATCCATGCATCGATGGCTTGGCTTCCGTAGACGTCGATCTCCGATGCGATGGGTAGAGTGGGTAATGGTTGCCAGCACCACCATTTGGCACGCTGTGCGGCGATGGATTCCCACTGAGCCTCGGACTCTGATGACCGTTCGCCGAAGCGGATCGGTTCTGGAGTTTCTCGAGGGTCGAATGCGCCTTGCTCGATCCATCGGTGGAACTTGGCGATCTCCCCTTCATCGAGCTTCGGGACTTTGGCAGGCATTTCCAGGCCGGGCTCCATATGGCGGATCGTGCGGATCAGCAAGCTTTCATCCGGTTTCCCCGGAACGATCGCGCTTCCAGAGTCGCCGCCTTTTGTCCAACCCTTGCGGCTATCGAGAGCCAATCCGCCGTTCGGTTTATTCTCGTTGTGACATGCCAAGCAGTGTTGGTGTAGGGCTGGTCGGATATGGGTTTCGAAGTACTCGGATTGAGTAGCAATGGCTGAGGATAAGGTGGTCTCGGTTGGATCCGAGGGCTCCTGAGCAGCGTGACCGAAGTTTTCGCCGGGTACTGCGGCGATTATACAAATCACTATTGGCGTGAGTGGGAAACTCGTGCGAACGTACCGGGTACCTCGATTATGCCGAGCATCCATGAGTCTGAATCCAGAGGGGACAAGTCAGCGCCATTATCGTTAAGCAACTGTCATCGAGACTGCGACTTCGTCGCCAACACTCCAGTTCTTAAAGTCCTCCGGATCGCGGTGAACATGGCGGTAGATCGTATCGCGTTCGACGGGTTCGCGACCTGCTTCGACGATCAGTTGTCGGATTTGTTCGACCGTCAGCATCTCTGGTGTCGTCGCACCCGCATCATGATAGATGAGTTCATGTCGGACGGTACCATCGATATCATCAGCACCATAGGCTAGGGCCGTTTGCGCGGTGCCGATACCCAGCATGATCCAGTAAGCCTTGATGTGAGGGATGTTGTCCAGCATGAGTCGGCTAACAGCCATTGTACGAAGATCCATCAGGGCCGATGGTTTTTTGAGAGTAGACAGTTTCGTATTTTCGGGGTGGAATGCGAGCGGGATAAACGTTTGGAACCCGCCGGTTTTGTCCTGGAGATCTCTTAATCGGAGCAAGTGATCGATGCGATGGTATGGCTGTTCAACGTGGCCGTACAGCATGGTGCAATTCGTCTTCAGTCCTACCTCATGGGCTGCCTGGTGGATCTCAATCCACTTATGCGAGTTGGCTTTGTGTTCGCAGATTTGATCGCGGACTTCTGGGTGGAAAATCTCGGCACCGCCACCCGGCATGCTTCCGAGTCCAACGGATCGCAGATCGTTAAGGATTTCCTTAAGAGGTTTCTTTGTAAGGAACTCAAACCAATCGATTTCGACCGCGGTCCATCCTTTCAGGTGCAGCTTTGGATACGCATTGTGGAGAGTCTCGATGAGTCCACGATACCAATCGTAACCGAGCTTATGATGGAGACCACCGACGATATGCATCTCGGTGCATCCGTTTTCAACCGCTTCTTTCCCGCGAGCTAAAACTTGCTCGTCGGACATGACGTATCCCTTGGGGTCTCGCAGGTCCGAGCGGAAAGCGCAGAAGCGGCAACGGTAGATGCACACGTTGGTTGGATTGAGGTGGGTGTTGATATTGTAGTACCCGACGTTCCCGTTGATACGCTCGCGTACTATGTTTGCCAGTTCCCCAATCTCGTGCAAGCAAACCTCCGGCGAGTAAAGAAATATCCCTTCATCGAGATTGAGGCGTCCCCCTTGTTCGACTTTTTTGCGAATCGCGTTGAACCGGTCTTGGGTGGCAGGAGTCATGATTGCTCTTTGTGCAGCGAGGGTGTTGCGTGAGGGCTAAGGAAGATCGATTGCTTGCCGTGCGTCGGCCGGTTGGGAAATCGAAGGTTGCATTAGCATCGCATCGCCTGGATTATACCGTCCGGGCAAACCCTCAAAAGGTTGTTTGTCTAGTGAATTCGCCCCGCCAAGGGCCGCCGTCCGAATAGACCATTAAGTCAGGTCGTTTTCAGTCATCGCAACCATGCATCCAAGGACCCAGCCACGAGGAAAACCATGCTGATGATGGCATTGAGTTGAAAAAATGCAAGCTGCATCCGATCGAGCGATTTTTCCGAAACG
>VGZN01000155.1 GCA_016872635.1 Planctomycetota bacterium
CGGTGAGGTTTGGTTAGTATGCCGACATTGCAGAGTTTATGGACGCTGCCTTATCGTTCGTTGAGGAAGGTGGTCGAATGGTTGCCATGTTTTCGCTTCGATCGGGAGACGCGAGATACACAAACACCTGCTACGATTGAAGCATGGCTATCTCAGTATGCACTAGGAAGAAACCGCGGACCGTACTGGCCCGTGCATCCCTCGAGTATGGTGGTTGGGTGGCGCAATATTCTGATTGGCGTAGAAACGTCGCCTGGTTTGATGCCAGGTTGCTATATCCAAGGCTTAGGGGTAATCCAGATTGGTGATTACACTCAAATTGCGAGCAATGTCGGAATTATCAGCGCAAATCATGATCCATGCGATAACCGAAAGCACATTCCCGAACGGGTTGAGATTGGTGCTTACTGTTGGATAGGGATGGGGGCGATCATTTTGCCTGGGGTACGTCTTGGGGATTTCACTGTTGTCGGTGCAAATTCGGTGGTCACCAAAGGGTTTCCCGAGGGGCATTGTGTGATTGCGGGTAACCCTGCCAAAAAAATCAGGGATCTTGCGCCGGATGCGTGCCAGCGGCACACGAGTACCCACGAGTACCATGGGTTTATTCATCGGGATCGTTTCCCTGCATTTCGCGCGAAGCACTTGAATCTTTAGGGATTCGGAACCGCGCATTTTAATGTTGGTGATTCCAGCGCGGATATCGAAGTCGCCGCCCCGGTAATTAATTACTGATTCGAATCCAATAGTATTCGATCCCATGATAACGATCATCGATTACGGAACGGGAAATCTGCGTTCGATTGAGAACATGCTGCGTGTTTTAGGGTATCCATCAGTGATTTCCTGCGATCCACATGTAGTGCGTCGTGCGGAGAGGATTATTCTGCCCGGAGTAGGGCATTTCGATTACGGGATGCGTCAACTGCGGGAGCGAGGTTTAATCGACGCCTTGAATGATGTGGTTCTAACGCGATCCGCCCCCATCCTAGGGATATGCCTTGGAGCCCAATTACTGACCCGTGGCAGCGAAGAAGGGAACGAACCTGGGTTGTGTTGGATCGCTGCGGAGACACGCCGATTCGATCGTAGTCGCCTTCCGGAATCGTTGAGGATTCCACATATGGGCTGGGCAGATACGGAATACGATGCTTCGCATCCGTTGTTTTATGGATTCAAATCGATTCCGAGGTTTTACTACGTTCATTCCTATCATATGGTCTGCGACGAACCGGGACTCGAATTGAGTCACGCGAACTATGGTTATCGATTTGTCAGCGGAGTGGCCCGGGATAATATCGCAGGAGTTCAATTTCATCCTGAGAAAAGCCATCGCTTTGGCAAAGTGGTTTTGGCAAACTTTGCAGATTGGAATCTTGGGAAAAGCGGAGACTCACGATCTTGAAGCGGATGCGAGTCATTCCTACCTTGTTGATTGACGGAAATGGCGGATTGGTCAAAACAATTCGCTTTGGGAAGCGAACCTATATCGGGGATCCAATCAACGCTGTTCGCATTTTTAACGAGAAGGAAGTGGATGAGTTGGTGTTATTGGACATCGATGCGACCCTTAACGCTCGTGGTCCGAATCTTCATCTGATCGAAGATATTGTGAGCGAGGCGTTCATGCCGGTCGCTTATGGTGGTGGGATATCTTCGGTATCGCAAATGGCAGATGCTTTGCGATGTGGCGTTGAAAAGGTGGTTGTCAACACAGCGTTTCATCAGAATCCTGGTCTTATTGGAGAGTCGGCAGCGAGGTTTGGAAGTCAGAGTGTTGTTGGTTGTTTAGACATACGTCGTGGGATATTTGGTGGCGTTTCCCTGATGACGCATTCGGCAAGTCGAAAATTTCAAGGGGATGCGCTCCGCATTGCTGAAGCGTGGTGTTCGGCCGGTGCAGGAGAGTTGATGGTTTACTCGGTGGATCGCGATGGCACGAGAAGGGGATACGATATCTCGGCTTTGAAACAAATTGCAGAGCGGGTGGAAGTACCTGTCATCGCTTGCGGTGGCGCTGGGAGTTTTGAAGATTTTGTATCGGCACACGACAAAGGTAACTGTTCGGCGGTGGCTGCAGGGAGTTTATTTGTATACCACAGTTCAACGCTTGGAGTGTTGATCAATTATCCAAACCGTGCCGAGTTGGACACCAAGGTATTCTCAAAGTTACTGTGTAATCAGTGACGAGGATTGGTCGTTACTAAACCCATGATTCAACGAGAAGCGGTAAAAGCCGTGATCTCGCCCGGTGAGGCGGGGTATCGGATTTGCACAAAAACGGTGATGGATACGTCGGACAGAAGGATTTGCTTCGACTCCGATGGGATCTCTAATCACTACTATGAGTACATCGCGCAAGAGCGTGAGCATGTCGTGCATGGCGATGAAGGGCGAAAGCGACTTGACGAGACCGCTCAACGAATTAGACGATTGGGAGCCGGTCGAAAATACGATTGCATTCTGGGATTAAGCGGGGGAGTTGATAGCACCTATCTATGCTTACTCGCAAAGAAATTCGGACTGAAGCCTTTGGTAGTGCATTTTGATAATGGATGGAACTCCGAGTTGGCGGTTGGCAATATTGAGAACACGGTGAGTCGACTTGGATTCGACTTGTACACTTATGTTTGCGACTGGATGGAGTTTCGTGAGTTGCAGCGATCATACTTTGCTGCGAATGTCGTGGACATTGAGGTGCTCACCGATCACGCTTTCATGGCAACACTGTATCAACAAGCTCTAAAGCATCGAATCAAGTTTGTCCTCGGCGGGATGAATTGTGTCACCGAAGCCATTTTGCCAAGTGACTGGATTTACAATAAGAATGACCTTGTAAACATCAAAGGTATCCAAAACCGTTTTGGGGAGAGACCTTTCTCGGCGTTACGAAGTTTTCCAAGTATGGGGCCTGACCGTCGCTTGTACATCCAGCGAGCGATTGGGGTTGAAGTTTTAAGCCCATTGAATTGGTTAGAGTATCGATATGATCAGGTTAAGGAGCAGATTCAGCAGGAATTAGGCTGGCGAGACTATGGAGGCAAGCATTACGAGTCTGTCTTCACCCGTTTCTACCAGGGGTATATCCTTCCAAATAAGTTCAGAATCGATAAGCGGCGTGCGCACTATTCGACCCTTATTTGCTCTGGGCAGATGACGCGAGATGATGCGAAGGTTCGTATTTCTGAGTCTGGGTACGATGCGAGGCAGTGTCAGCAAGATCTTCCGTTCGTACTAAAGAAGCTCGGCTTTTCCGCTGCGGAATTTGAAGCTTATCTACAAGCGCCGAGGGTGGAGCATGAGGTCTACGGTGTGGAGCGTGGCTTGTATGCAAGGTATCCTTGGTTGGGGTTGTTTAAAAGAGTGCTGAGCCGATTCATCCCAAAGAGGATTGGGTGATGAAGTTCCAGTGGTTTTCATTGCTTCGACTCGCTCTTTACTTGGGCATGTCTCCATCTAGCAGCATTGTGGACGAGACGGGTCGCCGAAGATATCTCAGTATCGAGCATCTGTGTGGTGTTTGAGGTTTCGCTAAATGGGAGTACAACGATTTAAAATTGGAGTCGCAAAGTGAGATTGCGCGATGGACGAGAGACGATACTACTCATCTCTCCACAGCCATGGGATGGCTTCAAAGTATCCAAGCACCACTATGCGATGGAACTTGCTGATCTTGGAAATGACGTTGTATTTTTGGATCCACCCGAAACGACTGGACGGTTTCGCGGGATTGATGTTTCCAAAGTTGAGCGGGTAACCGGATCGATCCAACGTGTTCGCTATCGAACTTGGTTTCCCTACAATCTCAAATTCCATTCGCGAATTTTCTATGATATCGGCATGCGTATCCAAGCGAATCGCATTTTGAAGCGAATAGGAAAACAGTATACCGTCGTATGGGATTTTGATCCGAGTTACCAATTCAATGATTTGAATTGGTTTAGAGCGAGAAGCAAGATTTTTCATCCGGTCGATCAAGTGACGGAGGGGCGATCCGAGACAAAAAGTGCGGACGTGCTGTTATCCGTTGCGGAATCGATAGCAGAGAGGTTCCGAGAGTCAACGATACCCAAGCTAGTTATTCCACATGGCTTGTGCAGTCAGTATGAGGCTTATGGCAGGAGTGTGATATCTCGTGTAGAAGGTCGAGCGAGTATTCCGATTGGATCGAGTGGTAGGTTCAGAGTGGGGTATGCGGGTAATCTGCTTGCGAAGGCGATAGACCGACCCGTCTTTATCGAGATTATGCTAAATCATCCCGACATCGAGTTTGAGCTATTTGGGCCGTTCGAGTCATTAGATGGACAGCCTGAGTCCGCGACACATTGGATTTCAAGACTAAAGGACCTTCCCAATGTGCGATTGCATGGGCTTGTGACACCACAGAGGATACTTGAAATGGCGCCAATGATCGATCTTTGGCTCGTTTGTTACGACGTTGGGTTAGATCACAATGGCGGGGCGAATAGCCATAAAATTCTCGAGTATCTAGCTACAGGAAGCCCTGTAGTTTCCAATCGAATCCTAGCGTATACGGATACTAACTTCATTCAGATGCCGGCTAGTAGTTCGAATACCGACCTGCCATTGATATTTCGCAACACGGTGCTAGACCGACATTTATGGGACACTCAACAACGTGTTGATCGCATTCGATTTGCACTGAAAAATACATATCGACATCACATCGAAACCATCGAAGTGTTTTTAAAGAAGAATATGACAGTTGTGGAAGTGAATTAGGATTTTGGGGAGTTCGGTAAATAATTCAGGTTGCGTTGCCTTTGTACAGTACACATCGCCCGCGATTTATCCACCCATCATGAATGCAGCGAAGGCGTTGCATGCCCGAGGTTATGCAGTACACCTGTGGGGAATCGAGGCGGTTGGAGATGCACAGGCGATGAGGATGCCCACCGATGAGGGGATGTCGCTCAAATTGCTTCGCAGTTGTCGACCTGGTTGGCGACAGAAGGTTCATTACTTGCAGTTTGTCTTTTTATGTATACGAAACACCTTAGTGACGCGCCCTCAGGTCGTGTACTGTTCTGATTTATGGTCATACCCCATAGGTTGGATCCTATCGAGAGTCTTTCGGTTTCGAGTTATCGCTCATGAGCATGATACGCCCTTGGAGGGTGGACGATTTGCAACTCGCGTCTGTTTTTTAGCAAGAGGGCAGTTGTTTCCGAAGGTCACGGTTGTATTTCCACAAAGGGATCGCGCACAGCGAGTTTCTCGAGAGATTGGTGTTTCTAAATCGATTATTGTCTGGAATTGTCCGAGGAGGGACGAAGTTTGTGGCAGTCGAAAACTAGAGACCTCAGGTGACATTTTACTTTGGTACCATGGCTCGGTCGTTCCAACACAGTTCCCTCGTGTGATTGTTGATGCCCTGAAACGACTTCCGGATAATTACCGGTTACGGTTCGCGGGGTATGAGACCATAGGACATCTCGGATATATCAAGGAATTTCTCAGGTATGCAGAAGCTCAGGGGGTGGGTAGACGAGTTTCTTATGTTGGAACTATCGCAACACGAGAGGAGCTGTTCTTTCAAGCTAGTCAATGCGATATCGGTTTAGCTTTATTCGATCGAAGCTTTCGTGAGCCAATGGTTGGTGCATCCAACAAGCCGTTTGATTATTTGGCGTGTGGATTGGGGGTACTCGCGAATGGTACGGAGGAGTGGAGGAGTTTTTTTCGAGAAGTTCCAAGTGTTTTGCACTGTGACCCGTCGGACTCAGGCGATATTGCTGGTGTAGTGTCAGGGTGCGCACGAGAGGCCATGGAATGGAGGTGTACCCGAGCGATGGGTGTCGAGAAGATGACGAATGAATGGCATTATGAAAATCAGTTTGAGAAGGTCATTCAGGAGATTGGTTGTCGATGATCGAACCACCTATGGAATTTAGATCGTTGGGCAATATCAGATGACTTGTTTTGCAATAGGATTAATTTTAAATCTGTGTGTATCAGGGGTGATTCTTCTGATTTCTACCAATCGAATCAAACAGACAGGAAGTCAACCGATCGCAAATTGCTATGCTTGCCGTAGTTACTAGTCATCCGATTCAATATCAAGTTCCATTATGGCGGGCTCTTTCTGCGAATGGCACGAATTTCCGCGTGTGGTATTTGACAGATCATGGCGTGAGTTTATCGTTGGATCGAGAATTTGGTGTGAAGTTCAAGTGGGACATCGATCTTCAAAGCGGATATTCTCATGAGTTTTTGAATTTGCGAATGCCGATCGATATGTCTCGTTTTCGAGGAGTTGTACTAGAGGAAAATCTAGCAACGCGAATCCAATCGCAGAATGTCACGCATCTGATGGTGGAAGGGTGGAGGTATCAGGCGTTCTGGCAGGCGATCAAGTCAGCAAAACAGCAGGGAATTCACGTCATTTTGCGGGGTGAGACCAACGCGATTGGTCGTCGTGGTATTGCTAAGAGAGTCGCGAGGCGATTGTTATTGAGACCACTTCTTTCAAAAGTCGATTCGTTCTTATGTATTGGAACACAGAATCGACGCTTTTATGAGAGGCAAGGGATATCAACTTCCCGGTTGCATTCTGCGCCTTACAGCGTGGACAATGATCTATTCGCGAAGTCCGCCGCGGAATTGCGTTCTAAGCGGAATCTGCTTCGGAGCAATTGGGGTATTTCCCAGGACGCGTTGGTTGTTTTGTTCTGTGGAAAGTTCATTGACAAAAAGCATCCGATGCATTTGATCAAAGCAGCCAAACTGCTGAAGGCAAGGAATCCAAAGATTCATCTTTTGTTCGTCGGGGGTGGGGAGCAAGGCGATTCACTACGCCGTTCACTGAACGTTGTGTTCGACCATGAAAAGGGAGGACTGCAGGAATCACCTGTTGACTCCGTCGCACCTCGTGCTTCCTTTACCGGCTTTCTCAATCAATCCCAGATTTCACAAGCATATGTTGCAGCGGACTTGTTGGTGTTGCCAAGCGATCAGGGGGAGACTTGGGGACTGGTGGTCAATGAAGCGATGGCCAGTGGTCTCCCTGCAATCGTTAGTGATCAGGTGGGTTGCGCGGTCGATTTGCCTGCGGCACTGGATCCTATGTTTGTTTTCCGGTTTGGCGATATTGATGCCCTCGCCATCTCTATTGAGCACTGCGCAAGGATGTCCTACAGCCAAGAGGCTATTCAGCGGATCGCTGGAAAATTCCATCTCATGCACACCGTCAGTACCATCGAAAAGATCGTTTACGGACGAAGCTTTGGAGAGCCTTTTTAGTGGATCTCTTTAGTGGTCAGTCGTGATTGTCTAGCGAATTGCTGGAACTTCTTGTTATAAAATGATCGGAAATATCAGAGATCGTTTGTTGATCGTTGGGAATGGGGGGGACTGTCATGTTGGCTCCCATTTCCAAGAGGCTGCCGAGTTGCTCGATTTGGAGTCCAAATTGGTAGACATCGAGCAATTTCGCACCTCGAAATGGCTTATGAGGATCTACTGGCGAATCCTTGGTAGGCGGGATCCGCGTGCGAGATATCTGAAACAAACGCTATTGAAAGCGTGTAGCAACTATCGACCAGCTTGTGTATTGGTTACGGGGCGCATTCCTTTGTCGGCAACCACGATTCGCGAACTCAAATGTCACGGGGCAACGGTTGTCAATTTCATGACCGATGATCCGTGGAATCCTCTCTACCAAAGTCGATGGTTAATGGATTCGATGCGGCAATACGATATCATCTTTACCCCAAGGCATGCAAACATAGAATCATTTGTTCAATTGGGCGTACATCGTGTCGTCTTTCTTCCATTCGCATACAGTTCACGGAAGCATGAAGTAAGTTGGGTACGCGGCATGGAAGAGGATCTGGGGGACGTGCTCTTTGTGGGAGGGGCTGACGCAGATCGCGTTGCTTATGCCAGAGCATTTTTGGCCGCAGGTTTTAGTTTAGTCCTGTACGGAGGATTGTGGGACAGATATCCGGATCTAAGAGGATCCTGGCGAGGAATCGGGACGCTGGATACAATTCGACAGGCATGCTTGCGATCTAAGGTAACCCTCGTGTTGCCTCGTCACGCCAATCGTGATGGGCACGTGATGCGTTCCTATGAATCGGTGGCATCGAACGCATGTGTACTTGCAGAGGATACCGACGATCATCGGGAGATGTTTGGCGACTTGCGCTGCGATGTCATGTTGTTTCGGGGGCATGATGCGATGGTGCAGCAAGCAAGGCAGTTGGTGCAGTCTAAGGAACTGCGTGATCTAGTGCGTGTAAAGGCATTTGAGAAGATCGTTTCCAAGGGCGGAAACGCTTATACAGATCGATTAAATACGATGCTCGATTCTTTCCGAGGAAAGACAAACTGACAATGGTTTTTGGTAATGAGTGCAGTGAATCTAGATAGCCAATCGCATCGTTCTTGGGACGGTTTGCGTGGCAGTTTGGTTCCAAAGGTCTTGCCCCAGTTGTATTGGGGAATTCTTGCCCTGGGGTTGGGATACGGCGCATGGTCCGCAGAGGAGACCGACGCGATCGTAGTCCTGTTATCCATCGCGCTGGTCATTGTTTCCGCGATCCCTCTGTTCTTCTATCTTCGATTTCCAGAGCGGCACTCGGTGATCCCAGTGTTCGCGTTTAACTCGTTCTACTATGGATTGGCCTTCGGTGTCGTCTCCCTCTTCTCCTTTGAACGAAAATTTGAACCGTTTCGAGACGTTTCTCGATTGCAATTGGGATTATTGCTTGTAATCGGTGGCGTCATTTGCCAAATGGTCGGTTATAAGTTGATGTCATTGCGATTGCGTACCAGCAGGCATACGATTCGTCGGTCTATGGAATTGACGCAAGAGGAGTTACGGGTGATCGGATGGGTGTTTACCGTAGGCGCGTTGGTTGCAATGGCATTTGTAGACGTGCTTCGGATTCCGACGTTTGGACAATTGATCCGATTGTTTGGGTTAGCTGGACCGGCGATCTTGTTTTACATGCTTCTGAAAAGGACTCTGACAACACTTGAGGTAACACTTTTTTCTCTCGCAACTATTTACCTGGTTTGGCAAGGGTTTTTGACTGGATCGTTTGCAGAGGGGTTGCGATTTGGGTTAATCCTAAGCTTGGTCGCTCTTGTTTCTCGGCGACTTACTATTTTTGTTGCTTTGGCATTAGTGTTTGGTTTACTCTTGTTTCTTATTAACCCTATCAAGATGCAGTATCGAAGTCGAACTTGGTTTTCGAATGACTCGACTGAGTTGACATCGATTGACAAGACCGAGATTCTCATGGATTGTATCGTTCGGCATTGGGGCAGTAATCGCGAAGATGCGGCGTTTGTGAATGGAAATAAGGGAACGATAGATCGGCTGAATCAGATGGGATTGTTTTTAGCGGTGATTGCTAAGACGCCATCAAGCGTGCCCTATTGGTACGGTGAGACGATTTATGACATTGTGCCTAGCATGGTCCCCCGAATCTTATGGCCTGGAAAGCCGGTCAAGAGATTCGGTAATGATTTTGGTCATCGCTACGGCTTGTTACACCACCGTGACAGGTCCACATCCTTGAATCTACCTTGGGTCGTGGAGTTGTATGCAAATTTCGGTGCGATTGGTGTTTTTGGCGGTATGTGCGTCATTGGATTGGCATTTGGTTATATCGAAAAGGTGCTGCTCACTCGCGAAACGGAATCTGGGACTGAGGTCTTGTTGATTGGGTTGTTTGCGCCATTGAGTTTTCCTGAATCGAATATTTCCTTGTTATGGGGGGGAATTATTCTGGGTTGGATCGCGATTTTATTGACCGCGAGTACCTTCAAAACGCTCGACCTGTTTCAACGACGTCGGTATGCAAGGAAGATGGCAAGGCTAGCCAGGATGGAGCGTCTGCCTAAAGGCTTATGATGCGAGTACAGCATTACCAGAGGAAGCGACGAGCCCACGCGAATTTTAGCCTTGAGTATATTTTTCAGGATATCCGGGATCGGTGTGCTGACA
>VGZN01000156.1 GCA_016872635.1 Planctomycetota bacterium
GCTGCTTGGCTTACCGAGCACGATGATATTGTTCGCGAAGAATTGAACGTCAAAGAAATCCACTATACGAGTGGCACGAGTCCGTTTGTGTCGTACAGCGTTCAGCCCAATTTTCGCAGATTGGGACCTCGCGTCGGAGCGTTGCTTCCGAAACTGAAGCAGTCGTTGGGGGCCCTCTCCGGCGCGCAGTTGATGGAGGAAATGACTCGTAGCGGCAAAATATTGATTTCGATCGATGGCAAAGAAATCGAACTCGATGGTGAGGACATCCAAGTCCGATTGTCGGCCAAAGATGGGTGGGCCGCCGCCCAAGGAAGCTCGTGCGTGGTCGCCCTCAACACCGAACTTACCCCGTCGTTGATCCGGGAAGGGATTGTGAAGGATGCGATCCGTTTGGTTCAAGATCTCCGCAAACGCAGGCAATGCAATTTTACGGACCGCATTGTGTTGACCGTTTTCTCCGAGAGTCAGCAGATCCTCGACGCGTTGCAGGAGCATCGCGACTTCCTAACGTCCGAAACCCTCGCGAACTCGCTTCAATTGCAACTTGGAAATGGCGATGCGACGTGCGAACCGGTGGAATTGGCAGACGAAAAAGTGGCAATCGATTTGAAGATTGTTCCCGGGGCTTAAACCCCAGCGAATACCGATCGCGCACGGCATCATTAGCGAACCGCATTGCGTCGCATCGCTTCAGTGACTTCGTCAAGAATCGTCAGTCGACCTCCATAGGTCTTCTTAAGATTTTCCGGGGTGAAAGTTTGTTCAATGGGACCCCATGCGACGGCGCGGACGTTGATCAATACCAGGAAATCGAAGTACTGCGGGACGGTGTGCAAATCGTGATGAACCACAAGAATCGTTTTGCCTTTAGCTTGAAGCTGTCTTAGGACATTGATGATCGATTGTTCGGTAGCAGCGTCGACCGCCGCGAATGGTTCATCGAGCAGGAAGACTTCGGCGGATTGCACGAGAGCGCGGGCCAGGAATGTTCTCTGCTGTTGGCCTCCAGAGAGCTGACTGATCTGGCGTTGCGCGAGATCCGAGATACCGACTTGGTCCAAAGCAGCTAAAGCGCGATCGCGGTGGGTTGATTTCATCGGCCAGAACCAGCCTGCCTCCCGATACAGTCCCATCATGACGACATCTAAAACGGAGGCTGGGAAATCCCAGTCAACACTTTCTCGTTGAGGAACATAGGCGATTCTGTGCCGTTGCGATGCGACCGAGTTACCAAGCACTGTTATTTGTCCGGAAACTTTGGGGACCAGGTCGATCATGGCTTTCATCAAGGTGCTTTTTCCGGCGCCGTTTGGTCCGACGATCCCTACCAAGCTACCCTTGGGAATCCTCAAGTTGATTTCCCACAGAACGGGTTTTCTTTGGTAGGCGACCGTCAGATCGGAGATTTCGATCGCTACTTTATTTTCATTGGAGTTGGAGTGCATCTCGAAGCGAATCCTAGGGGGTTATTGAATGGGTGAAATGGTTTGGGAAGCAGATTTGGCTTAATCCCAATTGCCACCGAGCGCCTCGGTAACCGATTTGAAATTATGCAGGACCATTCCCTCGTAGGTTTCCGCACCGGAGCCGTTAGGACCTAGTGCATCGGAGTAGAGTTCTTCGCCGATGCGAAGGGTAAAACCGCGAGCGGCGGCACCTTCGATGATGGCGTCGATCAATTTTCCTGCAACACTGGATTCCTTGAAAACGGCCGGAACGGGACCTTCCAGGATTTTGTCGATCAATTCTGGGATCCGAGACAGGCTCGCTTCGGATGCCGTCGAAATCCCTTGCACGCCCTCGACCCGCAACCCGTATCGCCGACCAAAATATTGGAACGCGTCATGCGACGAAATTAAGACGCGTTGAGGCGGTGGAATAGTTGCGATCGCATTCTTACCCCGTGCGTCGAGAAGCTTCAATCGTTCTCGAAGTTCGTTGCCTCGGGTTTCGAACTCGGTGGATGCGGAGGGAATTTTCCACGCCAATGTCCGTTCGATAGCGCGAGAGGCCCTCAGCCAGATCGATACATCCATCCAGATATGCGGATCGATCGCGTCGGTACCAGGTTCACCCAGCAATTCGTCCACTGGTATCTCGGAAGCGAGCGCGACATGAACGCGACCATTTTCCGGTTGTAACTCCAGCAGGTCTGCCATGCGTCCCTCGAGTTTAAGCCCGTTGTAAAAGACGATATCGGAAGCCATGATGGCCACCACATCGTCTCGGATCGGTTTGTAAAGGTGTGGATCCACGCCTGCGTTGATGAGTTGGGTGACATGCACGTGCTCCCCGCCGATTTGTCGAACAAGGTCCGCGATCATGCCCGTTGTGGCCACCACGGGAACACGCGAATCCGCTCGCGATCGATCAAGCGACCATCGGCATCCGGGGAGCGAGGACAGTGCGAATCCGATCACAGGAGCGAACCCGACAGAACCCAGAAAAGCTCTGCGTGTGTGGTTGGCTGGGTGACTGCATTCAGCGAGTCGGGGTATGGAACGATCAGATGAGCGAGGCAAGATCCGACATTCCGAGAGGTTCTTTGGAGGCAAAGGGTTCTCCGTAGCGAACGCCGATCGACCGTCCCCAGTGGGCGGCTTCTTCGCGTAATTGTTCGACAAACGCTGGATTGCGATCTTCTCGACCGGTGATGAACTGGCTTTCGTAAGCCGACACCGAGGCTGATTTCTGGTCCCAGGTATCGCTGATATCCATGATCCACGCGGGCTGAGGGGCGAGCTTGAGGTGGATGCAGAAGTAGTAGTAGATGCGTTGGGGATGAAACGGGGCACCGGGAAGATCCGATTTCGTCAGTTTGCTCCAGAACCGTGCTCCTTCCACAAGCTCGGTTGCGGCGGTGTGGTCTGGATGAGCATCGTACCAATAAGGTGCAAACAGCCATCGTGGACGTGCTAGCCGAAATAGTCCAGTGAGGCGATGCCGATTATCGAGGGTTGCTTCCAGGAACCGGTTCTTCATTCCTAGATTCATCCGCCATTGAACACCTAGTGCCGCTGAAGCTCGCTTGGTTTCCAAGGCGCGGAGCTCTGGAGTTCCAAAGGGAGTAGGTTCGCCATTGGTCAAATCGACAATCCCGACTTTCCAGCCTCGGGTGATCATCTTCGCGATGGTACCACCCATCCCTAGCTCTGCATCATCGGGATGCGGGGCGACGACGAGGATATCGAGAGGCTCTGCCACGTCGGGAAGTTCGGGGTAAAGCGGATGTGAACTCATGGCGTGGTTCCTGGCTTCAAAGCATCGATTAAGTGGGATTGAACAAGCCCCACAATGTCATGTGCTACGTTCTGCTTGCTTCCGCGGAATTGACCCACAATCTCGCCATTTCTCAAAATGACTTCGACCGAGTTGGTTTCGGAGTTCATGGCATCGCCGCTATTCGAAACAATCATGTCGCAACATTTTCGGCTCATTTTGACAATCGCTCGAAAGCGTATGTCTTCGGTTTCAAGAGCAAAGCCGACCACCCATTGCGATCGGGATTTTGAGGCGCCGAGGGTTGCAACAATGTCTGGGGTCTCGACGAGTTCTAAATGGAGACCATGCCCAGTCTTGGACATTTTCTGAGACTCGACATGGGTAGGCATGTAATCGCAAGGGGCCGCGGCACCGATGAGGCCGTCCGCGGTTTTAAACTCGTGCGAGGTTACCTCTAGCATCTCCGTGGTGGTGACCACTCGGATCACTTTCGCTGCGGCGGGGTAGTCGATCGACACGGGGCCGCTGATGACTACCACTTCGTGCCCTCGTTGCAATGCTGCATCTGCCAGTGCTGCACCCATGCGACCGCTAGATGCATTAGTGAGGTAACGAACAGGATCCAGGTACTGGCGCGTGGGACCGGAGGTGATCAGGATGCGAGCCATCTCGGTCTACTCAAGCCAACGGCTGCATGATTGAAGAATGGTTTCCGGTTCTGACATACGGCCGATCCCTTGTCGGCGGCAAGAAAGCCAGCCTGTCTCGGGGCCGACCATATGAACCCCATCGTCGACGAGTTGCTGGATATTTCGTTGGACTGCCGGTTTGTCCCACATCGGCGTGCTCATTGCAGGAGCCATCACCACGGGACATTGCATGTTGAGATATAGCGTGGCGAGAAGATCGTTGCCTAGGCCAAGCGAACAACTGGCGAGAACGCGAGCTGTTGCTGGTGCGATCAACAGTAAATCGCACTCCTGGGCCAATTCGATATGGGGGCCGAGCGGGAACCGGGTGTCGAATGGATCGAGTACAGGTGCTTTGCCACAGAGTGCCGTGAATGTAGATGGACCGATAAAGCGAGTGGCTCCATCGGTCATCACAACGCTAACATCATGCCCCGCTTGAACCCAACGGCTAACAACGGTCGCAGCCTTGTAGGCTGCAATGCCACCGGAAACACCAACGACAATCTTTCGACTGGACATGATGGTACTTCGACCGTTTCAAGGGTATCGGTTCAGACGTCCCCAGAATCGAGATCGAGCAAGTCGCCGAGATCCGGAGTTTCTCCGTAGGTCTTCAATTCGCCCGTGGTGGTCAAGAAAATCTTGTCCTGGAGGATTTCTTGGATAACGATTTCCATCTTATCCTCGGTATTGATATCTACCAATGGACGACCACCGCGGTTGAGTTGAACCAATCGCTTTTGGATCAAGGTCGACAGTTTGAATCGTCCACCAACTTTGTTAACAATCGCTTCTTCTTTGAGCTCTTCGAGCATTCCAGCCTCACTCTATTGATACTGTTGTAGCAAACCGCAAAACGACTCGACTGTTTGATCGACACCGATGTTGATCAGTTCGTGACGATACAAATGTCTGTAGGACATTTCTTCTGCGGCGACGTCGAGTCTGCGACGGACCACTTCTTCGGTTTCGGTGGCCCGATTCCGCAGTCGTCGTTCGAGTTCTACCATGGAACCCGGGTGGACAAAAACGGTAATGGCATCGGGTTCTTGTTCCAAAACCGCCATCGCCCCTTGGACATCAATCTCCAAGATTACCCACTTCCCTTCATTTAGACCAGTCGAAACCGTCGAACGGAGGGTTCCGTACCAGTATCCTCGCCCAAAAACCTCCTTGCACTCCAAAAAGTCTCCGTTTTGACGGCGATTTTCGAAATCTACCGCATTGAGGAAGTGGTAATGCACACCGTTCTGCTCTCCGGACCTGGGTGGGCGGGTTGTAGCCGAGACGCTGAGCAAAAGCGGGAGCGAGCATCGCTCGAGGAGTTTCTGGACTACCGTTGATTTTCCAGATCCGGAAGGGCCCGAGACGATAATGAGTTTGCCAGCGGACCGGTTCATGGCGGGGGGACAAAAAAGAAGTGTCGGTGGAGGGTATTCGAGGGTTATTCGATGTTTTGGACTAGTTCTCGCATCTGTTCAATGGCCGTTTTTATCGAAACGACGTTGTGAGCAATCGTTGCATCATTGGCCTTGGAACCGATGGTGTTTGTCTCCCGGAACAGCTCCTGGATCAGGAAATCAAGCCTTCTGCCTTGGGATTCGTTCTGGGTCATGGATTGTTGGAACTGATCGAGGTGGCTCTCCAGTCGAACCAATTCTTCGCGGATGTCGCATCGGTCAGAGTGCTGAAGGACTTCCCGCAAAACATCGATTTCGCTGGATGCATGCCCCAACTCGGCAAGACTCGATCGGACTTGGTTCTCCAATCGGCGTCGATATTCATCGATCACCATCGGAGCTCGTTCGAGGATGTTTTTGCGGAACGCGCGGATTTCAGACACTCCATCGGAAAGCTGCTGTGCCATCGCCTTGCCTTCGATAGCTCGCATCCGATTAAGATCCGACAATGCTTCGCGCAGAACCGAAGTTACGGTTGTTTCTAGCGCTTCGCTATCATCGAAAGTAGGACTCGAGAGGACTCCAGGGAGTTGGAGCAGGGAACCGAGTTCCAAGTGGATCGTGTGTCCACCATCGCGGAGAAGCGAGGTGACTTGATCGATGTAGCTCTTGAGTGTTTCCAGTTGGACTTGGGGTGCGTCGCCTTGGAGAGAGTTTCCCACTCGAATCGAGATGTTTACAGTCCCTCGTCGCAGCGATTCGCGTACGACTCCCTCGATCTTAGGTTCCATGGAAGCGACGATATCAGAAAGTCGAGTAGAAACCTTAAGGAAGCGGTTGTTGACCGTTCTGATTTCGACATCGATTGCCAATTCGCCGTGGCTACCGGAGGCATGTCCGTAGCCTGTCATGCTCTGCAACACTACGAATACTCTCCTAGTGAATGAGCCGACAGAGGATTTGGATCGGCCGAGCGGCGAAAAACGTTCGTTACGGCTTCTCAGGTGTGGCGGAGGTGTCCGCTGGTGCTGCAGCACTAGGCTCAGCTACCGGTGGTGCCGGCACAGACGGCGGTGCCGCTTCTTGAGTTGGTGCCGCTTCTTGAATTGGTGCCGCATCGGGGACGCTGCCAGCGGGAGCACCAAGGTCCGATGTTGGGGTTGCAGGAGCAGGAGCGAGCGGAGAACCCGATTTTAGAAGGTCGGCGGCTGGAATGTCACCCAAACCCGCCGCACCGGAACCGATCGTGTTGACTGCGGATGGGTTGGCTTCGATGTCGTTCAAGTTTTCTGGGCGATACCATCGGCAAGCGAGTGCACAAGTAAAAATCCATAACAAAACGGCTACTGCCGTGATACGGGTGAAAATATCGCCCGCTTTTACGCCGAACGCACTTTGGCCACCGGCGCCACCCAAGGCTCCGGTCAAACCACCCCCCCGACCTCGTTGCAACAGGATAATCCCGATGATGAAAAACGAGAGGACGAAGAGCAAGGAGCCAAAAATGTATTGCGAAAGAACACCCAGGGGCATCAACACGTGAGGACTTCTCCCAACGAACAAAAAGGGGGCGGTGATAACCACCACCGAAAACCAAACATGAAATCATCTTTCCGTCGAAAACATCTCTATGTGAGCGACCCGCGTCTCGCAATTCGACCCACGAACCTCGAAATTTACCAAACTCTCGAAGCGCTGTAGAGTCCGTAAACCCTTCCGAATCCTATAAGTTCAGGATTTTTCGTAGGTTTTTACCCTGTAGTTTTCTGGCCAGCTTTCTCTTGCCAGGGTAGGTGGTACCCGTTGTTGACACTCGAGGGAACTCTGGTACCTTTCGGAAATACCCAAATTACGCAAAGCCCCTAATCGGAAAAGTCAGTGGCGAGGCTGAGTTGGCTCGCATGCTGCAATGCCGCATGGACGGTGGGGCGAGGTACGGTGAAACTCGATCCATGATTACAGGATGTGCATCGAGGAGTTTTGTGTGGATCACGTTTATTGTTCTCTCGGAGGAATTTCGAATGATTAGAGTACGTATTGCCGCGTTCGCGGTAGCTGCCTTTGTTGTCAGCAGTTTTGGTTCGTCCGCGATGGCAGATTGTGGCGGAAGCTCCAACTGCGGTGGCGGACGCACTGGTCTTCTCGCACGTCTTCACGCGAAGAAGGAATCCTGTGGTGCAGCGAAGAGCTGCAACGGCGGTGGATTGCTTGCAAAGCTCCAAGCGAAAAAGGCTGCTCGATGCTCGGGCGCTGCAGCATCCTGCAGTGCACCAGCACCAGCGTGTGATGCAGCTCCAGCCGCTGATTGCGGTTGTGGCGAAACCGCTGTTGTTTCCCAAGCTGCAGCTCCATGCAGCAACTGTGGAACCGCTGTTGATTCGGGAAGCATTTCCACGGCATCGGCTGTTCCTCCAGCACCTGCTGCTGCCCCTGCCCCTGCTGCTCCAGCAGTTCCAGCCGCACCAACGGTTCCTGCTACCCCTGCAGCACCAGAAGCTCCTGTTTCGCCGAGCGATGTTCCTAAGGCGTAACGCGGCTAATACCGAAGCAATTTGCTCCCAGCCAGATACTGATTGGTTTTGGTTGGGTTACGACTGAGGTTCGGTTCAACGAATAAAAGAGCCTGAGGAATCTCCTCAGGCTTTTTTATTGATGGCAGCGACTTTTTTGGGAATAACGTTTTTAAGTATCGATTGAAATCCGGTTAGATGCAATCGAGATACAACTCGATGAACGCTAGGTCGACCATCATCTCATTGTTTGTTCGAAAATCTCCATCGTCTTCCAGTGCAGTTCGAGGCTGGTCGTCGTTCGAACCCTTGTTCTCGGATGGTTCACGATCTGTTTCGTCCCGAGCAAAGTGATCGAAAGCATTGCTGCCGTCTCCATCAGGCGAGATAGTTGGTACAAGGTTCGAGTTGGTGAACTTGTTATCGACGGTCCAATCTCGGGTAGATCGTGGATCGTCTATCCCCCACCATGCTCCAATGCGCTGGCCAACAATGATGATGGGTTGGAAACCAAATCCTGTACCGCTAGCGGAAACGGGTTTCACACTGGCCATGGAAATTGCCACGGAACCGCGCGGGTCAGCCACGCAAAACGAGCTGCAGTTTTGCTGAAGTTCCGTCCATGTCAACGCGCCAGGTTGAGCGGTTCCCCATGGGTTGTGGAGTGTGAATGCATCGGTGGAAGGATTGTAACTCACGACGGTGTATGCATGCCCGCCGACCAATCCTTTCAAGCTGGCTGTTCCCGAAGTTCCGAGTGTCACGGCTCGTCCAGAGTTCAATGCCGTGATCATGTTTTGTTTGTTCGTGCTTATGAACGAGTAGTTTGTCGAGTTGGTCCCGAGAACGTGGGCATTGGAGTTCGACATCCATCCACCTGAGATGGAAGCATAGGAGTTGGTAGCACTGCTACGACCGGTTTTGCCTGTCTCGTTCCATTGGGCGTATGCTTTCTCTGCTAACGCGATCCATAGGGTCGTCGCTGGATTTGTAGCGGACAATCCAAATCCGGAATAGGCTAGCATGCCATTGGAATAGGTGGGAAGTTTACGATTGACGGTGACATAATCAGCGACACCTGCTCCGGTGGAAAAACCAGCGGTGATGACACCATTTTGAAGGAATGAGCCCATGTTCCCACCGAAGAACCGAACGGTGTAAGTTCCATCGAAGTTATCGACAAACATATTGCGAATAGCATCCGGATTTTCATCAGCGATCGAAACCAGGGAAGCGATGAAGTAGCAATCACCGACTTGTCCTTGTTTTGCATCGTTTCGCGATGGAGTGCCATTGAATAGATTGCCAGTCGAATGGCGATAGGTGAAGCTGGCAGTGGTCAACGCTGGCACATCGGTACCGAGGAACCATTTGTCAACCAACTTGTTCAAAAGCGATGCAGAGCTTCCGCCCGTAAGATTTCCTGCTGATTGTCCTTGATAAAACAAGTTCGCCGAGTTGTCGAAAACGACATCCCGCGCCAGTTCCCGAACGTACGATGGCATCGCAAAATTGGTGCTGGTAACAAGTGCTCTGAGGTCGGATAGTTCGGTGGCATCGACGGTTGAGTCCGTTCCCACAGATCGGAGAATCCGGATCATTTCAGTACGGCTGATGGAATTGTCCACGTACAGGGAGCGGATCAGATCGCCGAGGCCTGCAACGGCGAAATTTGTAGGTGCATTCGGGGACGTGGGAGCGACCAATCCGATCGAGAGGGAAGAAGTTACATTTCCTGCGGATGCGCTGATTCGAACGGAACCTGCTGTTGAGGGGGCAGTAAAGTCTCCACCAAATGTAATGCTACCATCACTTGCGGTCCAGGTTATCGTTGGCAACGATGAGAGTTCGCGTTGGAACTGATCGAATCCTCGAACTGCAAACCTCTGTGTCCCTCCCGTGGTCATGGACGTAACGCCTGGAGTGATCTGAAGCGAACTCAGCGTCGATTGAACAGAAAAATCGATGTCTCGGGAAATTCCTGCATAGCTAACACGCAATCGATACGTCCCTGAGTTGCTGAACGTAATGTTCGCAGTGGTTCCGCTCATCGAAACCCGAGCGATACCCGCCTTGGTCGTGGAAATCGTTGTCCAGGAAAGTACCGGTGTGGTGGAGAGCGTGTTCTGGAATT
>VGZN01000157.1 GCA_016872635.1 Planctomycetota bacterium
TGAGCACCGCGAACACCCCCACCACGACTGCTAATGGGGAGACAAATCAAATCGGCTCCTGCAGATTCTACCTCGGTCGTGGCGTCATCGAATCGACCGCGATCGAGTGCAGTGTCTCGCCCAACGAGTTTGCGATCAAAGAAAACAATGTCTGGCGTGTAGTCGCTCCACTCGAAATAGACCGTTGGTATCACCTCCATCTATCGATCGATCGCGAATCGAAAACGTTCTCCGGTGCTATCGAATCGTCCGTTCAAAGTGTCACCATCGGTAACCTACATCTACCAGCCACATGGGATGGGATGGTAGACACTTTTATTTGCGATGGTTTTGGTCACCGCGAAGGCAAAGTCATTGCGCGAGATCTCGACAACCTAGGCTTACAAACGACCCCGCTTCCTCGCTATGGAGACGCACCTCGCCAGCGAACCGCCGAAGCTCCGGAGTCGAAACAGCGACTGGCAGAACTCGATCAACATCTAGCCAATCTTCAAAAAGAACGCGCGGGAATCGTGGCAGCAGAAACGTATCCCGTCGCCTATGGGGTCAGTGATGGCAAACCTATGGATGCAAAGATCCAATTGCGTGGCGAACCCGACAAGTTATCGGAGAGCGTTCCTCGAAGGTTTCTTGAAATTCTAGGAGGTCAACACATTGCACGTCCCGATGTGGAGAGTGGTCGAAGGGATTTGGCAAATTGGTTAGCTGGACCAAGTAATCCTTTGACACCACGAGTCTGGGTCAACCGTGTTTGGCATTGGCATTTCGGGCGCGGACTAGTAGCCACCACGAGTGATTTCGGCGCGCGAGGCGAACCGCCAACACACCCGGAGTTGCTCGACTGGCTCGCTAGCGAATTTGTCAGATCAGGATGGGACGTCCACGCATTGCACCGAATGATTATGCTGTCTCGAACGTATCGCCTCGCCAGCGCGACGCACTCCGACGGAGTACTGCAAGAATCGATTTCCCGAGCGATCGAAATCGATCCTGGTAACCGCAATCTTTGGAGATTCGCACGAAGACCGCTCGACGCAGAATCGATTCGTGATTGCATGCTTCAGGTAAGTGGCCTCCTGGACCCGAGGATCCCTGGGGCACATCCATTCCCACCGGTAGATAGCTGGGCTTTTACGATCCACAATCCATTTCACGCTGTTTATGAAAGCGATCATCGCTCCTTGTATTTGATGAGTCAACGAAACAGGCGGAATCCATACCTCTCGCTATTTGACAGCGCTGATCCCAATCTCAGCGTCGCTGAAAGGTCATCCACAGTCACTCCGACACAATCGTTATTTTTAATGAACTCACCTTTTGTGCACAGAGTCTCTGCAGCCTTTTCCCGTCAGATGATTGCTCGAACCGAGGATCCTGCGAACCGCATTCGATGGGCCTATGAAAAAGCCCTTGGTCGTACCGCGTCCGCTCGCGATATCGATCGAGGGTTGAGGTTTCTAAAGAACTATAGCGATTCCCCTGAGAGCATCGATGAGGACGCGGCTTGGTCGGCTTACGCTCGTGTCTTATTGACCAGCAACCTTTTTCTTTTCGTGGAGTAGCCAAGCAATGCCAAAATCGATCCGACCGGCCCGGCATGACGAGCCCACAACCATGGCCAATTCCATGCGAAAGCTTTATTCGCGGCGAGCATTTACGACTCGCGGGCTAGCTGGGATCGCAACGACGAGTCTCTTAGCGAAGTCCCTTCGCGCCGATGGAGTTATTAAGGATATCGCAGAAAGCTTGAACCCACTCGCGCCTCACGCAGGGCATTTTTCACCGACTGCAGATCGCGTGATTTTCATTTATTCGACGGGTGGGGTATCTCATGTGGATACATGGGACTACAAACCAGCTTTGGTAGCTGATCACGGAAAGAAGATTACCGCATCGCGATGGCTGAACAAACCTGGAGCTTTTGAACGATTTCTAATCAAATCACGGTGGTCGTTCCAGCAGTACGGAAAATCAGGGATCTGGGCGAGCCAGCTTTTTCCATGCCTTGGAGGCGCGGCAGATGACCTATGCATTTTGAATGCCATGTACTGTGATAGCGATGGACATGATAAAGGAACCTTGGCAGCACACACCGGCTCCGCGCAATTCGCACGGCCCAGTCATGGAGCATGGATCAGCTATGGGCTAGGAACGATCAATCAAAACCTCCCATCGTTCGTTGTCCTTGCACCACATGCACCGTATGCGGGAGCGCAGACCTGGGGTAGCGATTTTTTACCAGGATGCCATCAAGGCACCCACGTGATCCCGGGCAAGGTCCCTCTGCCGAACCTGACCCCGCAATCGCCCTCCCTGAATCGGCAACGCAAGGAACTCGAGTTGCTTGCGCAAATCAATCGGGAACAAGAAACCGACAGCCCACTCGATATCGCTTTGGAAGCCCGCATTCGTTCGTTTGAAACTGCATTTGGTATGCAACGAGAGGCACCCGAAGCATTCGACCTGAGCAACGAATCGCTGGAGACCCTCCAACTCTATGGAATAGACGCGGGTACGACTTCAGGCTTTGGTTGGCAATGCATCATCGCTCGACGACTGGCAGAACGCGGGGTGCGGTTCATCGAATTGATTGATACCGGCTCCAATAGCGCTGAAAACTGGGATTCGCACGGCAACATGGCGGATCATGAGAAACTTGCAAAAGCGATTGACCAGCCGACTGCTGGTTTGATCTCTGATCTAAAACGCTGCGGGATGCTGGACCGTACCTTAGTGGTGTGGACCACGGAGTTTGGACGGACCCCCTTTCACCAAACCGCAGATCATCCAGGGCGCGAACACCACAATCTCGTCTTCACCTCCTGGATGGCCGGCGGGGGTATTCGCGGAGGCTTTGTGCATGGCAAATCGGACGAACACGGCATCCTTCCCGCGGAAGGCTCTGTCCATACTCATGATCTGCATGCAACCATTTTGCATTGCATGGGCCTCGATCATGAGCGACTAACGTTCCGCCATGCTGGTAGGGATTACCGACTGACCGATGTCGCAGGAAAAGTGGTCCGAGAGATACTCGCATAACCAGGCTGCAACATCACCCCCGTCGGGGAAAGCGAAACTCTCAATGGCTACCGATCAAACCATGTCGCATCGCATACTGAACTAAGTCCGCAGACGTTGCGAGCTTCAGGAGCGACATGATTCGAGCTTTGTGGTTCTCGGCTGCCCGAGACGAGATGCCGAGGCAAGCAGCTACTTCTTTCGCTGATTTCCCCTCGGCAAACAACTGCAATACTTCGCGCTGCCGAGTCGTTAGCGATGGCTGCTCGGCCACTTCAACAGCCGGGTCGTCTGTCAGAGGTAGTTGGCTAGCAATTTCACTAGAAACGAACGTATGGCCCCCTAATGCAGCTTTAATGGCATGTATCAATTCACCGCTCGCAGAATGCTTCAACACAAAGCCAGATGCACCAATTTGAATCGCTTTCGATGCATAGGTGATGTCCTTGTGCATCGTCAAGAATACAACCTTTGCTCGGCTCCCTTGCTTCTTCAATCGGGTAACCGCATCAAAACCATTGAGTAGAGGCATGGTAATGTCTGCGACGATCACATCCGGGTCAACCAACCCCGCTTGCTCGAGCAATGCTCTTCCATCTTCAACAACACCAACCAACTCAAACTCAGGTTCTAAGATACCTTTTAATCCGTCTGAGACAATCCTGTGATCGTCAGCGATCAGGACTTTCGCTCTCGACATCGATCCAGTCTCGCGGATATCCACCATAAATCACCTCGGATAGTACAACGGAGAAAAATAAAAAACGACGAGTCCCGAATCGAATACCCTGAGTGCATCAGGGTGATGAGAACACCCAAGAGAATGGGAAGGATCACATACCAAACAGAACTACAGATTCCTCTGTATGTTACTCGCAATCCAATATTTGCCAATGGCGACTCGAATGACCAACGCTTTGAAATAGGCCACACCGAGTCAAATTCAAATTTATTGCATGGATTCACTACCACCCCGGCGGCCGACGAGTACCCCGATGCTACCGTCTTGGCACTCGAGTCTTCGCAAAGACACCCACCGAGATTATTGATCGATCGACTCAGAGGATACTGTCGCTTCGCTCGTCTCCTCACCCGCGGCGATGGAAGATTCGCTCGTGATCGCTCCATTGGGATCAGATCCAATGGGATCAGCCTCCTTCATGGAGGTCGAATGCTGACCCGACGTCGATTCAGCAATCGATGTATGCAAGGCCAGAATTCGCTTCAACTCGGTGAATGTGCTTGGGTGACGCAGCAATCCGTTATGGGTCGTTGCTGCTCGCACTTCGCTTTGCGATTTTTTGTGGACGGCACTTTCGATCGTAACCACACCATCTGAGCGACCATGACCGACCACCAAATTCCCGGTCCCCAAAATCGTATGCAAAGGTACCTCATCGCTCAGTTCCAAGGAATCGATCGTCGCTAGAAACGGCTGGGTTGGATCGAGCATCTCAATACTATTCGGGAAACCGTTTGATACTGAGTCCTTGAAGGCCCCTGGGTTGCAGTTCAAAACCTGTTCCGTGCTCCTATCGGAAGCGACGACAAGTGCGCTCGCTAGCTGCCCGATCCCGCGACTGGCCGTGCGACTACCTTGATGAGGAGTGGCGATGAAAATGACTCGACTGGCCATCGGATGGGGATCAAAAAACAATCGCTCTGAAAATCTTGCTTTCATCTCCGGAGAAGTTCGCAGAGTTTCTAGAGGCACATTGGCGATCGCATCCCAAACTTGTTCGCCGCTATAAGAGATCAATAACTTGGAGATCAAACCTCCCATACTGTGGCCGACCACGACCCCTTGTTTCAGGAATGGATTCTCTCGCTCTGGATCGTACTGCGATTGCACTTTTTCAAGCTGACTCCTCAACGCGTACGCAGAACGGATGAAGGGCGCTCCGGTGGAATACTTGAAAGCCCAGATTTGGTACGTATCCATGATCCCCGGTGTGGCTCGCAGTTCGTTGTACACGTCGGTCCATGCATCTGGACTCGAGAGGAGCCCATGAACGAGGATCAACGGAATCCTGTCTGCTTGAAATGGCTCCGTGAAATATAGGTACGATGGTTCGCTTGGCTGATCTGGTCTAAGGAAGTCCTGAAGTCTTGTTTGAGGGTGATGGTGTAAGGCATATGCGACGCTCGCCGTTAAGTCATAGGCTAAACGACAATCGCGACCATCGATGCATACCGTACGAACGGCTAAAGGGTTGTACAGTGTTAGTGTGGGTCCATCTGGGTGCAGAATTGCTGTTGCAGCAAAACACGATGTATCGGGCAGGAAATCGTTTTCGTGGGGCATTTTCGACGGCTTGCGTCGAATCACAATCACTGGCACTCCAATCCCCGCTTCCGAATAACGATTGGTGATGGAGGACGTGGAGTACCTTCCAACCACCATCAACTCCTGAAAATCGGAAGAATCCCAAGCAAATCCGTGGTACTCGATCGGCAGGAGGCGTTTTTCTTCTGCAGTATGGATAGTCAAACTTTGACTTGGGTTCAGTCGCTTATGCTTCTGACCTTCATAGATAAGCCTCGCTAAACTCCCATTGTAGCCGTCGATCGCAGCAGCACGTCTAGGATCATCACTTTTGCTGGCCCCAGGCGAGCTCTCCGTAATTGCTTGCCAGTTCCAAAGTGCAGACGCACTGAAACCATCCACGCAATCTGGACTTTGGAGGATCGATTGATACTCTGCGTCTCGAAATCTTCGTGATGCCATCCCCAGCCAATCGACTTGGCCAGGCTCTAACCCTTTCCCCAAAATATGGGCGGAAATCGGATGCACTGATTTGTGGTCGACCAAACCGTGCTTGCCACCATCCATCCAATACGATTTTAGACGAAGTTGGCTACAGCCTACTCCCAAACTGACGAGGGCGATTCCGAACAGAATACGGCAAAGATACATATCGCAATGGAAGGTTAGCCAGCGCGTACCCTCAGGGATACCCTCGCTGGGTCAGTAGATCTGCGAATACGCATCCATGCGATCAAGGAACGCTCTTCCGTCAATGAAGAATCAACGTTCTTTGATCGGCATCGAGTGAGTTGCAGCTTACGAAAATAGAAACCAGCCGATTATTCCGAGAATGCCGTTTTTGATTGCTCACCGAGGAATCGGCTGCCAACTGCTTCCGTCCACCAATCATGCAGCTTTGTTGGACTTGGTCTTTTTCGCGTTGGGCTTCGCGGGCTCATCCTTGACTGTTGGTTCGGCCTGTTGCCCATTCCACGTGTCGAATAGTTTCTGCAGTTCCAGAACGCGATCTGTTTCCTTCGACGAGAGATTGTTCCGTTCTCCGACATCCTCGGCTAGGTTGTAAAGTTCGGGGCTTCCAGAACCACCTTTTGAAACCACCAGTTTCCAATCACCGTGCCGAACTGCCCATTGCTCTCCAAATCGCCAGTACATAGTCGTGTGGGGGCGACGGGGATCATCGCCACGCAAGAATGGGACAATGTCCACGCCATCGATGGATTCGTTCGATTCGACAGGCTTGCCCAAGGCCGCCATGCATGTTGGCAAAACATCGAGATTCATTACCGGGTATCCATAGGTCTTGCCAGCAGGGATATGCCCCTTCCATTGCACAAAAAACGGGACTCGCGGCCCACCCTCGAAAGTGGTCATTTTGAATCCTCTCAGCGGAGCATTGCGAGAGGTTGTCGACTGGGTGGGTCCCCCGTTGTCGGCAATGAAAAAGATCAGTGTGTTTTCTTCTTGTTGGATCGATCTAATCTTTTCTAAAACTCGGCCAATCGCGTCGTCCATTCCCGCCATCATCGCGGCAAACATTTTTCTTTTTTCATCAGCAATGTTAGGGAAGCGGTCTAGGTACTTCTGGGGGGCTTGAAGGGGTGCATGCTGTGCGTTGAATGGTAAATACAAGAACCATGGCTTCGATTGATTGCGTTCTAACCAATCCAACGCGCGTTCGGCATATTTATCTGTGGTGTAAAACTCAGGATCTTCGATGCGTGCGATCAAATCCGATCTCTTCGTATCGATGAAATTAGTCGGATGATAGAACGGTGTATTTCCCAAGGTCCCATAAAACTCGTCAAATCCTCGTTGGTTAGGACGGTACTTTGGAAGATTTCCTAGATGCCATTTCCCAATGATTGCAGTTGCGTACCCCTCGCTTCTCAGTCGATCTGCCAATGTCTTTTCGGACAGAGATAGCCCATGCATCCGCGTGATCGCGTTGAACTCATGCCCGAAACGGGTTGGGTACTTACCTGTCAGCAAGCCAGCACGCGACGGACTGCAGTACGTTGCTGCAACGTACCCTTGGGTGCATCTCACCCCGTTGTTCGCTATCGAATCGATATTTGGTGTTGGAATATCCTTGCACCCTTGGACACCTGTCTCACCGTATCCAAGATCATCTGCATAGATCAGTAGAATATTCGGCGGCCCTGCCTGAGCGAATGTAACTGTCAACGCGATTAGACAAAGTATGGCCACAACCCCCATGCGGAACCATCGGAATCGCTTGGAAGTTGAATTGACTCGTGAAACGGTAACATATGAATCCTGCATCGAAACAACTCCCTATGGAAAAGGGGACGACCAACTAGTTCTGTTTGCTTCCGATAGCTAGAGCAGCGCATCCTTGGGGATCCTCACTTTTACGCATTATATCAGATCCCAACTGCGGATTTACGAGTTGCCTTTTACAAAACCCTCGTCGATCTAGGTCGCCGTGTACGTGAATCCTCTCCAAGAACATGGATTTCGACCTGCTCCCGAAATACGCTAGGGATGTTAAGATGGTTGAGTTGATCTCAATTTCAGCGAATCGACTTCGGGAAACAACAAGCATTTTTTCGCTGGACAGACTGTGATATTCGCTAACCCAAAAACCGTTCATGACCCAGACTAGGATCGCAGTTGTCGGCGGTGGTATCAGTGGCTTGGCTTCCGCGTGGTACCTGAAACGGAGCCTTTCGCATGCAGGTTTTATCGATGCATCTGTCCATGTCTTCGATGCGGGGAGGCATGCGGGGGGTGTTATACAAACGTTATCGAGCGAGCACTCCAACCCTCTGACTTCGGATTATTCGGAACCGTATCTGGTTGAATTAGGCGCTGATAATTTCGCGACGCTACTTCCCGATGCAATGCAACTCGTTCGAGAGATGGGGCTCGAATCCGAGTTTATCACGCCAAAGAAAAACTTCCGTATCGCACAAGTCGTCCACAACGGCAAGCTATATCCGATTCCCAACGGTTTTTCGCTCATGCAGCCAACCCGCATGGGGGCGATCCTCGCAACACCGATTCTCAGTCTGCCCGCGCGCCTTAGGGTGCTTGCCGAGGCATTCGTCAAGCCCAAGACCGACCATGAAGACGAAAGCGTCGCCTCGTTTGCCATCCGCAGACTTGGAAAGGAGTGCTTCGAACGGCTTGTGGAACCTATCGTCGGTGGGATCTTTACCGCAAAAGCTGAGACGCTGAGCATGCAAGCCGCGATGCCTCAGTTTGTACGCATGGAACAGGAATACGGCAGCTTGATCCGGGCTGCGATGGCAAAGCGGCGAACTCCATCTGCTGAAGGAAGATCTGCAAGAGAAGCTTCCGGAGCACGCTACGATCAGTTTGTCGCCCCAAAACGCGGGATGTCCTGGTGGCTGACGGAACTCGCAAGACCACTCGGCGAGCGTCTCCGATTGAAAACGACGGTAACCTCACTGCGCGAACTCCCATCTGGAAAATGGGAGTTGACCTACCGTCATTCGGAACATGAGCACCAGCAGGTTGAAATCTTTGATGCGATTTGTTTAGCACTCCCAAGCTATCGTTCCGCTGAACTTCTGTCCGCCGCGTCCCCAGAGGTTGCAACGCAACTCAAACGTATCCCATACGCCTCTTCAGCGATTGCTGTCTTGGCCCTGTCACGCGGTGAAATCAATCGCCATGCGTTTTGTTTCGGCTCGATTTCCCCCTCGATCGAGCATCGAAACTGCTTAGCGATCAGTCTGTCTAGCGAAAAGTATGCAGGACGATGCCCGGATGACACTGTCATCGCAAGAGTATTCATGGGTGGAGCGTTACGTCCAGACTTGCTGGAACACAACGATCAATCTTTGCTGAGGCTCGCTAAGCAAGAAGTCACAGAGCTTTTTGGACCACATTCAAAACCAAAATGGGAACACGTGGTCCGCTGGGAGCAAGCGATGCCTCAGTATTTGGTCGGACACCTGAATTTGGTCGGCGAAATACGATCGCACGTATCGAAGCTGAACACTCTTGAACTGACAGGCAATGCGTTCGATGGCGTGGGGATTCCTCAATGCGTGCGAGGAGCAAAACAAGCCGCAGAGCGATTGATTGAAAAGCTTAAACGCAGGCAAAACCGGAATCCGACGAGGATGGGCGCACCGTAATTCGTCGCACTTACAACACTCGCCATATAAAGCGAGCCTGCGGAAATCCGCAGGCTCACCCTTGTGGTCAGTGTTCGTCAGTTATCCGATCCGGTTAATTTTGCAATGATCAACAATCGTTACTCGATGGTGGTAGGATCCCAGGTGTCGCCAGCGTCTTTGGAGCCTATCGCACCCCAAGCACCGTATGGGCTTGGCAAGTTCGATCGAGCACCGTCGATACCGAGCGGGGGATCCTTGCTAGCATCGCCAGCGTCAACCGAGTTGGGGATGTATCGGACGTTGTTGTCGCCAAAGCAAACATGTACGCCGCTGCCGTGGTAGCTACTTGCTGAGAAAATCCCCCAGTCCCAATCACCAGCACCTGCGTTGCAGGAAGCCGAGTTTGGTGGAAGAACGGTATTGAAACCGCTGAATGTTGGGAAGCCGTCTGCCCAGCGAATTCCTCGCCAGTGACCACCCATGTTCGTACCAGGTACGTAGCGGTCAGCAATCGCTGTCATCTT
>VGZN01000158.1 GCA_016872635.1 Planctomycetota bacterium
TACAAGAAGTGGTTACCGCCGGTCAAGGAGCGGTGATCGCTTATGAACTCAGCACCGGTAAAGAACGATGGCGAATGAGCGGACTGGATACTTCGTTCTCGTGTTCTCTAGTCGCAGACGCCCAAGGCGTTTACTTCGGCACCTCAAGCCCGGGAAGCCGAGCACCGTTGGCTGCCATTCGACCCGGTCACACGGGTGATCTCAGTTTGCCCAAGGGAGAGACCCAAAGCGATGCCGTGATGTGGTCCGGTACCAAGAGCGGCGCTGGAATGCCTTCTCCTGTCATTGTCGGTAACTACCTCTACTTCTTCGGGAATACCGCAACATGCTACGAAAAGCTGACCGGTAAAGAGGTTTATCGCAAACGTACGCCCGGCGGTACTCTCGTCGCTGGTTGCCCGGTCGTCGTTGGGGATAAAATCTATATGTTCAACGAAGCGGGTAATTTGATCGTCGTCCAAGCGGGAGCAGAATACAACGTAGTCGCAGAATTAAGCACTGGAACCAAGGACGAAGTCTACTGGTCGACGCCTGCCATTGCGAATGGGTCCCTGCTCGTGCGTTCTTCTGAGGCGATCTACTGCTATCGCTGATCACCATAGCCATTCGATGAATCATCCCTTGCCTATTATGGATTTCGCTGAGGGGATCGATCGAGAGCTTGGTGAATCATGCGTGATCAGCCCGCATTAGGGGGTTGTAGGCTTCAGTGGGACTCTCGCTTTTTCGACCTCAGCCTTGAAAACCTCTAGCGACCTTGAACCGATCAGTTTCGATCGGATCATTCCATCTCCATCGATCACGAACGTTGTCGGTACTGCACTGATTTGATGGAAGGGTGGGGGCCATCCTGCTCCGGCAACCATTGGATATTTGATCCCACGGTTTTCAGCGAAATTGCGAATCGTAGGCTCATCCTCGTCGCTGATTCCGATGACGACAATTCCATTGTCTCGGCCTTGTTCCGAGAGTTCGATCAAATCTGGGATCTCTTTCACGCATGGCGGGCACCACGTGGCCCAAAAATTCAAGACGACGATCTTGCCTTGAAGCTGATTTAGCTCCAACGGTTCGCCATCGATTGGTTTCATCGACATGGCAGGAGCCGGTACCGGTGCGAACGTATCTTCTGTGTTTAATGTGAAGCCTCCACCCGGTCCAGCCTTGCCCAATGTCCGTTCGATCTCCTTCATAAAATATTTCGGCGCGAGGGTGTAGTTGGCTACTTTTTCGACCCCCATCGCTGTCGCCGCTAAAGCTCCTAGCACAATGCTCGCAGGAACCAAACGATCCGTAGGGATTGCTCGCCAGGATCGATCATCGGTATCCGTGCGTGCCGATCGCATACGCATCGCTTTTTCGAATCGATAGACGTTGCGACTGAACATCGCCGCCAGGAGCAGCAGCATGAAAAAGACCACGATCGCAGTCACACCCATACCCAGCATGGCAACTTGGAGTGCCAATCTCGGATAAATCAGGAACAGCAACGCCGCACCGATCAGAATGCAACCGATGCGAAATAGGCTCTCCAGACGACTCTCCAGGTCGCGCCAAACCATCGCGTCCTCTTTGTCGACCGCGCTTACGGCAACTCCATCGCCACGATCTGCGATATCGCTCGCTTCGATGCCTCGAATCCAACTGGCTAGTTGCTGGAGCAGGCCAACGAATAAAACAGCTTGGACGAGGATAGTCGCGGAACGATAACTAAGCCAACTCATGGGCAATTGCATGGTGTAAACAAGGACCGGTAACAACCAAGCAAAGACCCCAAAAAGGAAAATCGTATGGGCCCATTTTCGTGTACCGCTTTCGGCAGGTGCTGCACAAGTCAGAAGAACACCTAGTAACATAGCTAGGTGCAGTACCGGCTCGAGGAACGGTGAAATACGTTGCAAAGCCAATAGGAATTGGGTTGCGATTGGATACTGCCGGACCAACGAAAGTCCAATATTGAGCAATATCAGACCAGCATATACTTCAATTCCCCGGTGAAAGATTGTGATGCCACGACGCGTCAATGAAAGTGATTGCTGTTGCATGGGTGGTTGTCCGGGGTGATGTTGCCGACCATGAAGTTGGCGGGGGTTGGCGAAAATGGGCCGATCCCTGAAAAGGCCTCGAAGGGCTGGCGATTGCTAAACGCACAGTTTAACGAATTTTGTGGGGAGTTGAGTTTGATCGCCTGCCCTACGGGTCCACGAAAAAGCCCTTCGGGAGCGCCGAAGGGCTTGGTCTAGGTTCTATCCATCCCGTCAATGAGCGAACTCACCGGCGGAATCTCAACAAGCTATCGCTTCTGATAGCGACTAGTTTTTGCTTGGCTCGAGGATGGTCGCCTTCTTCAGGACGATCGGTTCCACCGGGACATCGGAATTAGTACCCTTTAATCCGGTCTTGGCCTTCGCCATCTTCTCAACGACGTCTTCCCCTTTGACGACCTTGCCGAACACACAGTACCCAAAGCGATCAATCGCCTTGGATTTGTCGAGGTCCGCGTTGTATTTCAGGTTGATGTAGAACTGGGATGTTGCGCTGTGTGGGGCCCGGGTGCGCGCCATCGATAGGGTCATCTTTTCATTCTTGAGGCCATTGCTCGACTCGTTTTCGATAGGATCATCCGTTGGCCGCTCCTTCATGTTCGGGTCGAGTCCTCCCCCTTGAACGACAAAGTTAGGGATAATCCGATGGAAAATAGTCCCGTCGTAGTGACCTTTCTTGGCATAGCTCAAAAAGTTGGCCACCGTCTTAGGAGCCTCTTTTTCATACAGTTCGACTTCTAAATCCCCCACGCTCGTCTCTAATAAGACGCGAGGATTCTGAGCCAAAACCTCCGAACTATTCCATAATGCCCAAGCGTGAACCGCGAGCATCCATACCAAACCGTTTGCTACCAACGCTTGAATCCGAGTCATTTTTCTCACTCCAAACATGCAGTCCGACAACTAAGTACCATTCGACTAAAATAAGGCCGCGCCGAACCCGGCCCGCCCTTACGTTATCTAACGATCCAGCCCTTTCGGAAAGGGGGCAATTCAGATTCTATGAATAGCTGTCCATTATTAACTGCTCCACCTGCTACCACTCCGATGCTCCAAACGAACAGCCTTGCGCGACGGAGATCGCGGGGCGGGGCCTCGCCTCGCTGCCGAATGGCACCAATCCTAGCGAGGCTCTCGGCTTCCTTAGGCATCGCGATCTCGATAATTTTGGGTTCAGGTTCTGCTTGGTCTCAGGAACCGACCAAATCCTCGCAAGGGACTCCCACTGGGGTGAAAAGCCCCATGACGATCGCAGAGCGTTCCCAATTCTTGGCGACTTCGCGAGGCTCCGACGTCGAGGCTTTCTTGCAAGCCCTCGATGGAGCTAGCGAGCATGCGAAACTGATCCAATACGGAACGACTCATGAGAATCGACCCCTATGGTCCTTGGTGGTCTCCAAAGAAGAGGATGTGAAACTCCCCCTTTCTCCAAACGATCACCGATTGGTGATCGTTCTCTTGGGCGGCATTCATAGCGGCGAGTGCGACAGCAAAGAAGCCTTGCTCGCGCTCGCTCGGGATTTGCTGCAAAAGGAGGAACATCCTTATCTCGAGCATGCAGTTCTCGTCTTTGCCCCCAATTTCAATGCGGATGGAAATGAACGGGTCGGAGCAATGCATCGACCTGGCCAAGAAGGACCAGCCTTGGGGATGGGGACACGCGAGAATGCAATCGGCCAAGACCTCAATCGGGACTTTGTCAAACTCGACTCCATGGAAGTCCGTTCGTTGGTCCGCATGATCGACGCGTGGGATGCTGATGTTTTGATCGATGCTCATACGACGAACGGGTCGCTTCACCGCTACGACATGACGTACGATCTGCCCCATAATCCCGTAGCAAAGCCGCAGTTGATCGAATGGATGCGGGGGGAGTTTTTTCCTTCGGTGTCCTCCGCCATGAACCACCGCGATATGCCGATCTTCTACTACGGAAATTTCAATCGCGAACACACTGTCTGGGAAAGCTACGGCTATGAGCCTCGATATAGCACCGAGTACATGGCGCTCCGCGGCAAGATTGGGATCTTGGTGGAGTCCTACTCGTATGCGACTTACAAACGTCGCATCGAGGTCTCGTATGCCTTCATCGATGAATGCTTAAAGGGCCTCACGAATAACGCTGCCAAAATCCATAAGTTGATCGAGACAGGGGAATCGGCGGAGGTGAACAAACCACCGCGAGGCGTCCCGATCCAGGGCAAAATCGTCCCCGATGCGGGTAAATCGAAAGTCGCTGCGTATGCTTGGCCAAACAACTCTAAGGGCGACGCGATAAAAGGTGGCAGCGAGGGGAATGAGAAGAAAGAGTCTGGCGAGACAGTGTTCCCTTCTCCTAAGGATCGACAGCGGGTTCAGGAAATGGTTCCTACCGAGTACGAAGTCACGGTCGCGAATCGCGGCGAAGCAACCTTGAGCGTCGATGCACCCGCTTACTACTTCGTTCCCGCGGACTGTTCTTGGGTGGCAAGCCGACTGCGGTTGCACGGAATCCCATTGGTGCCAGTCGATTTCAAGACTTCATTGCCTGTCGAGCGGTATGTGGTCCGTACGCGCAAGGAAGGGAATGAGTTTCAGTTTCGCAAGATGTCCAAGTATGCGGTCGAGATGGAAGCATTAGACGCGGAGCTCGGCACAGGATGGTTGGTCCCGACGGCTCATCCACTGGGTGTCTTGGCAACCTACATTCTCGAACCGCATTCGGATGAGTCGTTGGCTTCGTGGGGATTCATGGATCCCGACCTTCGCGAAGGCTCTTATTATCCTGTACTGCGGCTGAAATCGAAGTCTGAGCTGGCGACCGCGGCACCGCTTCCCCCTCTACCTTGGATGACCTTGGTCCCGAGTGACATCAAAGGGGAATCCTTGACTTTGGAAAAGCTTTTCGATCCACAGCAAAGGGTTTCGTTTTCTGGGATGCCAGCAGCGATTCCGAAATGGATGCCGCATGGCGAAGGATACTTGTTCCAGCGCGATAACCGATGGTTCCATGCGGACTGTGCGACCGGCGCGATGCATCCTTTCGAGCGACCGGCCAAGCTGGTAGAAGCGTTGAGCAAGCTTTCTGAGATGGCCGATGGCGCTGCGGCACCTTATGGTCGTCAATTGCAACTTTTCGACGATACATTTTCATCGGCGTTGGTACGCCATAAGCAGGATCTTTACTTTTACGATGTCCCATCCGAGTCGGCAATCCGATTGACCGAGACGCCGGACGCTGAGGAAGAACTCGTCGAGTTGAGCCCATCGCGCAACCATGTTGCGTTTATCCGCGACCAAAACCTTTGGATTGTCGATTGCAAGACACGCGAACTGAAGCAGCTCACCAAAGACGGTGGTGGCGAGATCTTGAACGGAAAGCTCGATTGGGTTTACCAAGAGGAAATCTATGGACGAGGGCAGTTCAAATCGTATTGGTGGAGTCCCGATGGTCGTCGGATCGCTTACCTGCGATTGGATGAATCGCCGGTGCCCAACTTCATTGTGGATAACTCCTTGGCATTCGCGCAAAAAATTGAAAACATGCGCTACCCGAAAGCAGGTCAGAACAACCCGCTGGTCAGCTTGCATGTTGTCGATATCGCCAGCGGTGAGGACTTGGCGGTACCTCTCGAGAAGCATGCCGAAGACGACCGTTTGGTAGTTCGCGTCGGATGGAGACCGGTTAGTCCGGACAATGGCAACGCGGACAAGCTCATTTACCAACTGCAAAATCGGATCCAGAACCAACTCGATGTCATCGAATTCGACATTAGCAAACGGTCGTCCGAAACAATGGTCCACGAGGAGTCCAAGGCATGGATCGACGTGATCGACGAGCCGAGGTGGTTGCCAGATGGAAGCTTTCTGTGGCTGAGCGATTCCGATGGTGGCCGGCGCCACCTGTATCGCGTTTTACCGCAACGAGAGAATTCTCAGCAGCGCAAGCGGATCCAGTTGACACGAGGAGATTGGGATATCAAAGAAATATCTGCCGTGACCGATGCAGGCAAATTCGTATGGTTTACGGGTCACCGATCGGCAGCGACCAATACCGATGTACTCCGATTGTCGCTCGATACAGGGGAGCTCGAAACCGTATCGAGCCAACTCGGCTCCCATCGCATCTCGGTGCATCCGACCGGTAGCTATTTCATGGATTCGTGGAGCGATATGACTCATCCCGCACAACTCTGGCTGCGCAATCGGCAGGGAGAAGGGATTCGTTATGTCGGAGGGTACCGTAGCGATCGGTTTGATTTTGTTCGGAGTAACGATGTAGAACTGTTCGAAATTGCGGCCAGGGACGGACAAAAAATGCCGGCGATACTCTACCGCCCGATGGGGCTCCGCGATGGCCAGCGCGCCCCGGTTTTGATCCACGTTTATGGTGGACCCTCGGCACCTACTGTCGAAAACTCATGGACGCATCGAAGCGACTTGTGGCACCGCTTTCTCGCTCAAAACGGGATCGCGGTTCTCCTTTGTGATAACCGTTCCGCTTTGGGCAAAGGTAACTCGGATACATGGCGCATCTATCGCGATCTAGGAGCCGTGGAACTTCGGGATTTGGAGGACGCTGCGAAGTGGCTTGGGGATCAACCTTGGGCCGATCCTGAGCGCATCGGGCTATGGGGATGGAGTTATGGTGGCTATTTCACCGCCTATGCCTTGACCCACTCCAAGCTGTTCCGGGCCGGTATCTCCGGGGCTCCGGTAACAGACTGGCGCAACTATGATTCGGTGTACACCGAACGCTACATGGGAACACCTCAAGAGAATGCCGAGGGATACAAGTCCAGTTCGGTGGTTGATGCAGCGGGAAATCTTCAGGGAAAACTCCTTCTGATCCATGGTGAAATCGACGACAACGTCCATATGGCAAACACCATGCAGTTCGTGCACGCATTGCAGAAAGCGGGCAAGCAATTCGAGCTGATGCTCTACCCGAACAATCGCCACGGAATTACCGACGCACAGCAGTCCTACCATCAATACCGATTGATGACCGACTTCCTCGATCGGAACCTGGTAGGGCCAAAATAGTTTGTCGGATGTTGCAACGGTAAGATGGCAACACCGATTTCAAGTAACACGGTTCCACAGGCCTATCGCGCAATAAAGAGTATGACTCACTTCAGGCAAATCGGATTCCATCGATGGGGGCGATCGGTGAGAGCGTTGACTGTCCTTGTCGGGCTTTGGACGGCTTCCTCACAGAACGCTTTTTCCCAATCAGAGAATGGATTTCGCCATGGGCTGGATGAGATTCGAAAGGCATCGGGGCTGCCTGGATTGATCGCTGGGCACTTTACCATCGACGGTGCTGTGGAGTTAGAAGCGGTAGGAGTGCGCCGAATCGATTCGGAGGATCCCTTGAAGATCGATGATCCGATGCACCTGGGATCCTGCACCAAAAGCATGACGGCGACCCTTTTGGCGTTGCTCGTCGATGAAGGCAAGCTTCGATGGGACGAGACGCTCCGGGAAATTTTCGCCGATGATCCGATCGTCACCGCATCGGAATGGGGGAACACGACGGTGGCGGAACTACTCCATCACACCAGCGGTGCTGTTCCCAATCCACCATGGAATCGATTTGCGGATCCCGCAGTTGACATCGTGGAACTGCGTCGAAACCTCCTTCATTGGCTGGCGAAGAAACGAAGGGACTCCAAGCGAGTCGGGGAGTTTGAATACTCCAACCTCGGCTATGCGATCGCAGGCCATGTGATCGAGAAAAAACGTGGAGTGGCATGGGAAAACGAAATTCAAAAGAGGCTCTTTGAACCCCTTGGAATGAAGCGAGTCGGGTTTGGGGCTCCCTCGAAAACCTTCGGCGAGGATGTACCGTGGGGGCATCAAAACGTATTCGGGATCAAGCGACCGACAGAAGAAGACAACGTCCCCGCGCTGGGACCTGCCGGGACGGTTTTTGCCTCCATGCCAGATTGGATCAAGTACCTGAGGTTCCATTTGCAATTGGCGCATCGGCATAAGATGCAGTCGCGCGATGCAGACACCGCCACCGATCCTGCAGCAAACAACCCAATTTCAATCGGTCATGAATCGATTGCGTTTTTGCATAATCCTGCCGAGGGTCAAACGTACGCGGGAGGGTGGATCTGCTCGGAGCGATCATGGGCGGGTGGCAAGATCATGACGCACAATGGTTCCAATACATCGTGGTACTGCGTGGTTTTCCTTGCGCCCGAGCAAGGGCGAGGTATTGTCGCCGCAAGCAACTACGGTCAAGCGGCAGTTCAGCCGTGCGATCAGGCGCTGCAGTTGGTGTTGAGGCTCCATCCAACGCCTTAATCGAACCGCTCGGGGTGATAGCATTTCCTAAAATGGATCTGCCTTTGGCCTCCGTCAGAAGCGTTGTTGGACGACCTGGGGTATATTGATACGGTGTTGCTGGTTCGCAAAATAATCGCGAACACCGTTTTTTCGAGATTTGTCCATTTCTGCTCGGTCGTTAGCAATTCAAACGAAAGTCCAGTCGCTCGCATGATTCGTTTGCTAGTATCGCATCGCCGCGTCAAGAACCGTTATTCGAGCCATGCTTGGTTGGTGCTCTTGCTGGTAGGGGGAATGGCTGCGATAGCGTCGTCGGATGACCGCACGGTGGCAGAGGCGTTGGTGCGGCAGCTCGAAGGGAGTCGTTATTCCGAGCGACAATCTGCATTCATGCAGCTGAGCGATCCATCGCTCGATATCGAGTCCTGGCTCGATGAACAGTGCACGGGAAAGGATCTCCAGCGTGCGGCTATCTGTAAGTGGTTGAAACGTATTCGCAGCATTACCGGTTCGCTGGACGAACGTTTAGCGATGATGGCGGACTATCAATCGTTGGTGGAGTCGCTATCCACAGGGGATTTGGATGCAATCGGACTATTTACCAATCGCATTTCCACCGAGCAATTGGTCGAACTGTTGGAGATGATGCCGCAATCGGTCCTGTCGGGATTGGCCAAATACCAGCTGCAGCATGAGTCACTTGACGAGCTGATCGATAACGCATGGCGCGAGGGGAAACAGCAACTCGTTCCCCGTTTGCTAAACGCGCTGTTGCCACGCCAAGGTCCACAAAGCCTTCTTCGAAGCGGTGTTAATGCCCGTTGGCGCGAGATCCAGATGCCCGCTGCATGGCAGCTCGATGAATCGACCGACGAAATCGAGACACAGATTGCGGCCCTGGAGCGAGAAGGGAAAATCGACGAAGCGATCGCACAAGCGAAACGCGACAACTCGTATCAGCTTGAGTCGATCCTGTTTCGCAATGGACGATGGGATGATTGGCTGTCGCTCGATTTGGACAAGTACTCTCGAAAGACTTCGCAGGGGTTCCATCAAATTGAAAGAGCCATTGTCCTGGAGTCCTTGGGACGCCATGACGAAGCGGTTTCGATTTATCGCGATGCGAAGAAGAGTGAATCGAATTTCACAGTGGCGGTCGAAGGAATGCAAATCGCGTTGCTCGCGATGGTGGCCGGCGATGACCAGTGGTTGTACGAACGGCTGCGTGAGAAAGCCCCCGAGGAACTGATGGGGCTCTACTTTATCCGCAATCACATCGACGACTTGCTGAAACTCGAGGGGCTCGCGGATAAATCGCTGGCGTCGCTGGATGCCTGGTTGACCAAAGTCCTACAGTCGGGGAAGCCGTTGGCGAAGGCAATACGCTTCCAGGCGCTCTTCAAGCGTCTTGGTTTCGTGGACTTGGAACGTAGGATCTCGGAACGGGTCGACGGATTTATTTTCAGCAATGATTTTGACCAGCAGCTCTACTTGGTCGATGGTCTTGTCAGCGACTGGGCAATGTACGGTGTCGACGAACAGCCTCGCGCGGCGCTGGAGAAACTGGTGGATGCGTGGGGCAT
>VGZN01000159.1 GCA_016872635.1 Planctomycetota bacterium
TGACCAAGTCCACTTTCGTGAACCCGGCTTGACCCATAAAGAGGATTTAGGAACCGCTAGCGCCGCATGTGCCGCAGGGGGCGTCACCTCCTTTTTAGAGATGCCAAACACCAAACCTTCGGCCATCAACCAAGAGCTCATCGAGCAGAAATACTCGATCGCTTCTGGAAAATCGATCGTCAACTACGGCTTTTACATCGGAGCCTCGACAAACAACCTCGAAGATCTCAAAACGGCCACCGGCGTTCCTGGGATCAAGATCTTCATCGGCTCGAGCACTGGAGATCTTTTGGTCGATGACCAAGAAGTCCTCGAACGCATTTTTGCAGAAACTTCCCTTCCAATATGCGCTCACTGCGAGGATGAAGCTACCGTACGGGCCAACCAAGCTAGGCTGGGCCCAGATCTGCGAATTGAACACCACTCACAGATCCGAGATCATCGCGCCGCGGAGATCGCAACACGACGAGCGCTCGATCTAGCCATCAGGCACAAGCATCGTTTTCACGTTCTGCATGTGAGCACTGCCGCCGAGGTACCGCTATTGTCCCCTCACCACGGTTTTATCACGGCGGAACTTTGCCCCCATCATTGGTACTTCAACATCGTCGATTACCCTCGACTGGGATCCCTCGTCCAAATGAATCCGTCGATCAAAACTGCGGAGGATAACCGCTTATTGTGGAAAGCTCTCGTCGAGGGAAAGATCCAAGTGGTCGCAACCGACCATGCACCCCATACGCTCGAAGAGAAGGCTCGCCCCTACCCGCAATCACCTAGCGGTTTACCAGCTGTCGAAAACTACTTTTCTCTTCTGCTCGATCAGGCACACCAAGGCCAGTGCACTTGGGAACAGATCGCATCCTGGACGAGCGATGCCCCGGCGCGAGTGTGGGGAATCGTCGGCAAGGGGCGAATCGAAGTTGGGTACGACGCAGACGTTGTTTTGGTCGACCCCACCATGTCCAAAAAGATTGAGAACGAGAAGCAATGGACCAAAACCAAATGGTCACCTTGGAACGGCGTTACACTCACCGGTTGGCCAGTACGCACATGGTGCGGAGGCCGAACCGTGTATCAACATGGGAACGTCGACACCGCCGCTCGTGGTCAACGATTATCTTTCGACCACGCCCGAGGTGGATTCTGGAACACCCAGGACGGAATTGGGACCTAACGACTCGTCGCGTTCTACGCCGCGATTCGATCTACTCTTCATCCAACGTATCGCGAAAGATATCGTCGCGGGCATGCAGTTGGTAAAACAAGGCACGCTTCTGCTCGGGGAGCGAATAATCAAATCCGAGCTTGCGAAGAAACGCATCCGACGCGCTGATGGCCATCACCTCGAGGATCCCCTTTTCCTTAGCTCGATCGACGCAGGCTCGAACCAAATCGCTCCCGATTCCCCGACCTTGGTACCCGTCCGCGACGGCCAAGCATTGGATCTCACCAAGCTTTCGAGAATAGATTTCCACCGCGGCAAATCCGACGATCTTCTTTTTTCCAGGTCCAGCGGTTTCGTCATCGACCTCGGCAACAAATCCGTTGGCCATCAACAAGGTCAACTCCGATCGCATCCGACGAAGCAACTTGCGTTGCTCGATAAACGGTTGCAACAAACTTTGAATCGGTTCTAAATCATCAAAGTGCGCGCGGCGAATGATGTGGGTCGCTTTGCTTGAAGACTCCGATGACGCAGCGTCTGCACCGTCCGAGACACCCTTTGCCTTCGTTTCACTCACTGGACACCTCGTTCTTGAATGCTGATTCGCTACTGTATTCCTGAACTAAACCGTATTCCGGAACTAAACCGTATGCCGCAACTAAACCGTATGCCGTAACTAACGTAAGCGGCAGTTAAACCAGTCTCATTGAAACCACACTCATTGCTAGCAAATTTCGGGGAGATCGGCTCGAGCGTCAAGGGACCGCGTTTTGTCCCATTTCGTTCGACAGGCCAGTCCGCCCTCTTTACCCGAACGAGCCAAGCCGTACATTTGAACCTTCGTATTGCCTCAACTACGCAGTTTCCCGTATATCCCAAGATTCGTAGTAGGGTGGCAAGTGGAGTTTGGCCGAAAAATCATAATGAGCGCAGACGACAAGCGACAGGAAGTTATGTCGTCAATTTCATGACAACGACCGATTCGAATAGCATCGAAGACTCCATGGGACAGCGGCTGTTTTTTTCCGTCGGTGAACCGAGCGGTGATTTGCACGCATCGAACCTGATTCGTTGCCTTCAAAAGTTCTCCCCTAGCACGTCGTTTCGAGGCTTCGGTGGCGCGAGGATGATCCAAGCCGGATTGGACTTGGACTTCGATTTGACGAGCATGGCGGTGATGGGAATCACCGAGGTCCTGCCTCGATTGCGAGAGTTCTTCAAAATTGCCGACATGGCGGAAGATTGTTTCCGTCGCGGCGAAGTGGACGGAGTCGTGCTGGTCGATTTTCCTGGTTTCAATTGGCATATTGCAAAGCGGGCCAAGAAGTACGGCCTACCCGTGTTTTATTATTTGCCACCCCAGTTGTGGGCTTGGGGTGGTTGGCGCGTTCAAAAGATGCGGCGATACGTCGATCATGTCCTTTGCAATTTGCCGTTTGAGAAAGAATGGTTTGAATCGCATGGAGTTACAGCCACATATGTAGGGCATCCTTTTTTTGATGCGGTGGCCCAGACACCTCTTGACACTCGGTTTATGGCTCGTTGGAGGGATGGCGCCAGGTTACAAGTCGCCGTGTTGCCAGGATCGCGAGACCACGAAGTCCACCGCATTTGGCCACTGCAACTTCAGATTCTTCGCAAGCTCTCCAAGCAGTTCCCGGAATTGGAGTTCTTGGTAGCCACCCTGAAGGATTCGCATGCGCTCTGGTGCCGTTCTCAATTGACCAGTTCTGACCTCCGATTACCGATCCATATCTTCGCGGGCAAGACCAGTGAGATCCTCGAACTCAGTGATATCACCTTGATGAAGAGTGGCTCGGTCTCCCTCGAAGTGATGGCGCGTGGCAAACCTGCAGTCGTGATGTATCACGTAAGCCAGACTACGTATGCACTGGCCAAGCTGCTGGTCCATTGCAAAAGCATCTCACTGCCAAACTTGATCGCCGATGAGATCTTGATGCCCGAGTTCATTTCTCATGGTTCCCTCCGGTCCAAGTCAGCGACTAAGAGCATCGAGGGTGCAACCGACGAAATGTCGCGACTGATCCACGAACCCGAATACCGATCGGCCAAACGCGATGCTCTGCGCAAATTGGCGGCAGAGGTCGCCAAACCGGGGGCCACCGATGCGGCCGCCCGCTGGATCCTCAGCCAACTCAACGATTCAACAGGTACGGTTTCTCTTCCCGGAGCAAGGTTGGCTCCAGCATCGAACGGCCGTTCTGCCAAGGCAGCCTAAGGGCTACTCAAACATCGCTAGATAAACATCGCTAGATTTCGTGGACTTGAATCGTTTTCTCGCAGCATGAATAAGTTCTACAAGAGTTGCGATTGCGTAACCTAGACGCAAGCCACCCTCAGAATGGCGCGATGTCGGGCACCTGCCTTCCGACCATAAGCCACACTCTATCGTGGCTGCTTCCGGCCTCACCCATTCTCGAATGTTCGGATTCGCGTCTCTCCGCTTCGGTTTCGCAATGTTCGTTCCAAGTCCAACGGCTCAATGCTTTGCTCTCGCCATGCGGTTCCGAGCAGCATCATGGAGTTTTGCGATTGCATCGATTTTACGCGGGGCAGCAAATCTAGGGACGATTGTCGTCGCGATGACCGCTATCGTTGCGGTTCTTTCCGCTAGATTAATGGGGGACGAGGTCCGAATCCTTCATTCCGAGGTGGATGGCTTGTCCGAGAGGATTGCAAACATTGACGGAGCAAACGGGTCCGTGGATGTCGCCTACTACGAGATTCACGACGATGATTGCACGGGCCAATTCCTAGCCGCATTGGTGCGGGCCGCGAATCGAGGCGTCCGAGTGCGTTTTCTTTGCGATGGGCACTTAGGTACGAATTACATGCCCAAGGCACTGATGGAACTGCTGATCGAGCGTGGGGTATGCATCCGCGAGTTCCCCGCCGATACCCGCTATCGCGTCGAGCTAGGTCGCCAACGATTGCACGACAAACTCGTCATCGTCGATGGACTTACCCTGCTCACGGGCGGTCGAAACCTTACCAGCGAATACTATGGGATCAGTTCCAGGATCTGCATCGATCGAGACATTCTGCTGGTCGGTCACACTGCCTCGCATGCCAAGACTTACTTTGAAACACGATGGTCAGATCCGCGTTCTCGGCAGCCAACCCTCACCCGCGAAGAAAAATCAAAAGTCATTGACCATCAAGTCCATCCGCAGTGGAACACCATGCCTCGCTATCAAGCCAAAATCGAGGCGAGCGAATGGTTGACAGCGTGCGAGGTCGCTCCGTTGGCGGCGAAGAATAGCTGCCTGACACAAACACCATCCCAAGTTCATACAGTCTCCTCGGAGTGCGTGAAGTTCCTTCATGATTTCAGTCAACGCGATTGCGGAGCGAATGCGATTTGCCTCAAGAACGCCAAGCAAGCTCCTGGAACTATTTCCTCCCAGCTTCTCGCGGAAATACGTCGCGCACGATGTTCGATCGAGATCGAGTCACCTTACTTTGCGATTACACATCAGTTGAAGGAGCTACTGATCGATGCAGAGGCGCGAGGGGTTCGGGTTCGGGTCTTGACCAATTCCCTTGAGTCCACCGACCAACTCCCTGCGCAAGCGGGTTATGCAAACCAAAGAAGAGCCTTGCTCCGAGGCGGGATTGAATTGTACGAACTTCGAGGTCGCGATACGTTGCATGCGAAGTCCATGGTCGTCGATGGCGAAATCGCGATGATTGGCTCCTACAATTTTGATGTACTCTCAGAAACACGCAGTTCCGAAGTCGCATTGCTTCTTCGCGATCGCGGACTCGCTGCCGAACTGCTCGAGTCCATCAACCTGCACCGATCGCATTCGACTCAAGTCCACCTCGGGGAGCTGCTGCGTTACGAGGCTCGTGAAAGCAACGTCCCTATGAAAGACCTTCGTGAGTTCCAACGGCTTCGACTCGCCGCCCCATTCATCAAACCTTACTTGTAAGGGTCTTTTTTTCGTAGAATAATCTACTTTTTACGTTAGTTCGATGAAGCGAATCCAACAAAAAACTCCGCAAGGTTTCCCCTGCAGAGTCTCTATGTTTTTCGATGGGACGATTTTCAAATCGTGCTTTAACTCAACGACATTTGGTCTATGGCTTTGAGTTCCACCGCAAACGATTAAGGGTTCGGACTAGGATTCGCAGTCGTCGCTGGGGCGTCAGCACCCATCTTGACATTGGTAGGATCCGAGAACGCCTTTTCGTCAAATCCAGGCTTCTTTGCAGGATCTTCTCCTGCACATCCTGTGACAATCGCGGTCAGCAGTCCAATCATGCACATGCTGGAAACGTACTTTTTCATCGATCAAACACCTTTCTCGTGGTGGGGGGACTCTCTAACGGTCAACTATTCACGTGGGTCAACAGTGATGTTGTTATCCGCGATCGCGTTGATTCGCAAGTATACACCGTAATCCACGGTTGAGCTCAAGGTGCTCGTGCTACCGTCTGCATAAGCAGCTTGGATCATTGCACCGTGGAAGCTGGAGGTTCCTGGCCATTCCGTGTTCACACCCCATGCACAGATAAACGTGGGCTCATAAGCAAATGGAGCTGGACGGAACCAAGTTCCTGCGGCTTTGTATCCGCTGCCATCGACTTCCCAGCCACGGTTGGTTCCACCTTCGTTGGTTCCCGAACCAGCATGCGAGAACCCGACGAATGCTGAGCGGAAAACGCCGCTGGTGAACGGAGCACGACGCTTACCAGTTGAAGTGGTCATGAATGGGCCACCACCAAATCCTGCGCTATCGGTTTCAGCGATAACCAACGTGTTGGAGGTACCGTCTGTGATATCCTTTTGACCGTTCTGACGGGTCGGTGCAAACAAACCGGACATGTCTCCGTTGTTGCCGAAGCCCAATCCTTGCCATGGTGCCCATGGTCCAACAGCAGCATCAGGCCACCAATGGAAACCTTGGCTACCAGCATAGCTCGTCGGTGCAATTTGATGCTGTTGGAACACCTTTTCGGTATTAGCATCCGATGGGCACAAGAGGTTGGCAACCTTGGTTCCAACAATCGGTTGACCCCAAACTCGCAAACCGTAGTTCACTTGATTGAACAGTGGACCTTGTTCCATTTGTGGCAAAAGCGAGCCGAGCCATGTGTGATTGTAGGCGTGTGCGTACGTTGGCCCACGACCTGTGCCGTAATTAACGGCCATCGGAAAACGCTTGTAGGCGCTTTCGTAGTTTTGGAGTGCCAAAGCGATCTGACGAATGTTGCTACCGCACGACATACGACGAGCCGCTTCACGAGCCGCTTGAACCGCTGGCAACAACAAACCGACCAAGATACCGATGATCGCGATGACCACCAGCAACTCGACTAGGGTGAACCCCCGTCGCGCACGCAGAATTGAAGATCTGTTCCTCATCGAAAGGAGTCTCCCAGAAAAGAATTAAAAGAAAATGAAACTTTGAGTACAAACACCGCGAAGGCCCCCTTATGCCGGGCCTATGAGGGAATTGGACCCATAACCAATGTAATGGTTTGGCATTTCTTGAGTCAATCGAATTGGGGGGTTGCCAAGAAAAATCCAACAGAAACTCGCAGTCTCTGTATCAGTTGTTGTCATTCAAGGCTCAATCAACGCTTCTAATCCAGCTCCGTCGGGCGCCCCTTTTAGGCCGCTACTCAGAAGATGCTTTCGGGGATTTCTTCCAGATGCCGCTTCTACACTCACATCCCCACAGAATGTGAGACTACCCATCCATCTCGCCTCGCTACCGGGTGGGCTTGGCTTTCCAGGAAACGCGTAGACGCCAGGGATTTTGCTCCTAAGCTATGAAGGAGCGTCGACGAGTGCCGCGCGATCTCCGTTCGATTCGCTCGTGTAACCCAGCTGCGAAATCTGCGACGCTGCCCCCTTCGCCAAACTTGTAGCTAACTGCCAAACTTGTAGCTAACTGGTTGTCCCAATCGATGAACTTGATCTCTCGAAAAGCCAGACCCATCCGTTTGCTACTATTGCTAGCCGTTTTGTTACCTCTGGCCTGGTTTGCGTGGCAGCGAAGCCGATTCCTCTCCGAGTTGTCGGTCGCTCAAAAGCTGATTCTGAATCAGGAGAATTATTGGGCGATCGAATCGCTGCGCAAGACGGAGCAGCACTTTGGATTTCACCCAGAGACCTCCCTGCTGATGGCTCGGGCCAATCGTTACTTGGGAGATCCAGACGCGTTCCGCCGATCTTTGGAGCATGCCAAGGATGCCGGATTACCCGCTAAACGCGCTCAGCAAGAAGAACTCCTTTACCAAGCACAAAGGGGTGAACTTCCGGATGTAGTTTTGCAGATGAGCAGGTTGATGCAGGAATCCGAGGATCAGTTCGAAGCCGCCTCCGTGGCACTCGTCTATGGACTTCTGGTCCGAAATGACTTCGATGGTGCCAACGAGTTTCTCAATCTATGGCAATCGCAGGAACAGCAATCTCCCTGGATACCTCTATTCCGCGGAATGATGCTTTTGGCGAAGCGTGATTGGAAGGGAGCTCGCGATCTGCTCGAGCCAGCGAGGGAGAGAGCTCCGGGATTCGTCCCTTTCTATGCCAACCTCGGAACCGCATACCTCGGCCTCAATGAAAGCGAAAAGGCCGTTCGCGTTTTGGAACGACATCTTGAAAGCCATCCAGAGGATGCGGACGCATCGTTAAAACTCGCTAGCGCCTTGCGACAATTGGGGCGATCCCAGGAAGCGTTCCAACTTCTTGTGAAGGTCTCACCCAAGGGTGAACCGTCGCACGACATCCTGCTCGAGATCGCGAAAATCAACATTGAGAATGGGGAAAGCCAACAAGGCATCGATCGCTTAGCAACTGTTGCTCGCTCATGGCCCGAAGACGTCCCGGTCGCTACCGCCTTGAGCCAAGCCTACCAGCAACTCGGTGATGAACCAAAAGCATCGTATTATGCAAGTATCGCTGATGCAGGCCAAAAGGAACTGAATAGCGCTGATGCCAAGCTATTCTCACTCCTCAACCAACCCCAACGATCCGCCAAGGATTGCTACGAACTCGGGCACGTGTTGCTTCACAAACAGTCCCGCCCCAACGGCGTGTACTGGCTTGAGTCGGCTCTGAAAATCGATGAAGGTTTCGTCCCCGCTCATCAGGATATGGTTGTTTACTACACTCGAACCAACCAACCACAGCTCGCTGCCGTGCACCAGCGTTATATCAATCGGTTCGACAACGCAGATACCCAGAAGAATACCGGTAGCGTGAACAACGCCACCGAAAAGAACGACCTGGGCAGTTCCACCCAAGGCAACTCGCAAAACCTTCCGAGGCCTACGCAACCATGACCTCGATCTGGCAGTCAATGCGACTCAAGCCTATCCAGAGGATCGCACTCCTCGGAAGCTTTTTAAGCTGCGTGATGCTCTCGGGAGCATCGGGCTGCAATCGCTCAACACCAACTGCCAGTCTCGATCAAACCGTTTCACCAAAGGACAAAGGGAACGCCGAACGACATTCCGCAGAAACGACCACTGGCACGTCGCGAAGATCTGATGAGCGATTCGATTTTGCAGAACTCCCGGATGCACTCCCGGATAGTCTCTTTCGCGATGGCAGTGAAGCTGGACTATTTGCATTGCTCGAAACCACAGGTGGCGGAAACGCCATCTTCGACTTTGATCGAGATGGACAGCTCGATGTACTCTGCTCGGGTGGTGGATACGCCGATGTCTCCACTCGAAAGATGCTTGGTCATAACGGCCATCTCTATCGCGGGTTTCAAGATATCGCAGTTCAAGAGATCACCGATGCGTCCTGCATCGACCTTTCACGTCACTTCAATGCAGCGATTATCGCGAACGATTACGACAACGATGGCTTTACCGATTTCCTAGCCACAGGCTATGACGCGATCCAGTGGTTTCGCAATCAAGGAGACGGGACCTTCGAGACTGTAGCCCCGATCGAGGATAATCGCTGGAGCAGCAGCGCGGCGATGTTCGATGCTGACGGTGACGGTGATCTCGATCTCTACGTTGTTCATTACGCGGACTGGTCTTTTGACCACAATCCCTTTTGCCCATCGAACGACGACCCCAATCGACGCGATTACTGTGGTCCAACCGATTTTTCAGGGCTGAGCGATTCGCTTTACGAGAACATGGGAGACGGAACATTCAAAGAACGGACTCAGCAATGCTTGGAACCGATCGCTCTGAGGGGATTGGGGGTTCTGGCAGCCGATTTGGACGGCGATCGCGATACGGACCTATACGTTGCCAACGATGTCGAACAGAACCTGCTCTACCGCAACGACACCCAGACTGGCTTGTCTCGAAATCCACCGGACGAACTCACTTCGAATGCATGGACGGACAAGCACTGGGTCGAGATGGGACGTCGTGCCGGGGTCGCCTGCGACGACAAAGGTCGCCCCGAAGGGAGCATGGGGATCGCTCTCGGGGATTTCAACTTGGATGGAAAACTCGATCTGTGGGTTACCAATTACCAAAACGAGTTGAACGCGCTCTATCGCAACAACGGAAATTTGAGCTTCGCATACGCTTCCAAAGCATCTCGAATCGCGGCTACTGATGAATCCAGCGTGAGTTGGGGAACTGCCTTTGTCGACGCGGATCTCGACGGCGACGAAGACATTGTGGTGATCAATGGCCATTTGGAACGCTACTCGGGTTACTACCAGCAGCGTCCGCAACTCCTCGAAAATATCGACG